>JBLMYN010000452.1:0-11282 GCA_050258305.1 Actinomycetota bacterium | reverse complement strand
GACGTAGCCGTAATGGGAAACCTGCAGGGCATAATTCACGTTTTCTCCCACGAGCAGAATGGTGACACCCTGGGCCGCGATATTGCTGACCAATTTGAATATGTCATCCACCAGCTTGGGGGCCAACCCGAGCGTGGGTTCGTCCAGCATCAGGAGCTCTGGTTCTGACATCAGTCCCCGGCCGACGGCGCACATTTGCTGCTCTCCGCCGGAGAGCGTTCCTGCCAGTTGACGGCGCCGTTCCTTGAGGCGCGGGAACAAATCATAAATTCGCGCCAGACCCGATTGTGCGCGCGCGCGAAATTCGGGAAGAAAACAGCCCATCAGCAGGTTTTCTTCCACGGACATTCCCGGCCAGAGCTGCCGCCCTTCCGGAACCAGGCAGATGTGGTTCTTCACACGTTCACGCGCGGGCAGGGAAGTAATATCTTTATCGGCAAACAGGATTTTTCCGCCCCTGGCGGGAAGGACGCCAGCGACCGCGTTCAGCGTGGTGGTCTTGCCGGCGCCGTTCGATCCGATAATGCAGGTCACATTTCCTTTGCTCACGAAAAAAGAAATGCCCCACAAGACCTGGACGGCGCCATAACGAACCTCCAGCTTGTCGACCACCAGAAGTTTTTGTCCGGCCACATCAGGCACGCGGTGCGCTCCCTGACTTCCCAAGGTAGGCTTCAATCACAGCTTCGTTGTTCTGGATCTCCTCCGGACGGCCTTCTGCGAGCTTCTCGCCAAAATTGAGCACGGTGATGCGGTCGCAGACGGACATGATGGCTTTCATATCATGCTCAACGTACATAATCGTCGTGCCCTGTTCGCGAATCCTGAGGATCAGGTCAAGCATCACTTTCGTTTCTGATGGATTCAGCCCGCCGCAAATCTCGTCGAGCAGAATCAATTCAGGTCCTGTGGCAAGGGCCCGCGCCAGTTCCAGGCGTTTCTGGTCTCCCAGAGAGAGTTCTGAAGCCATGCGGCCGGCCTTGCGCTCCAGGCCAACCATCTTGAGCATCTCCATCGCGTGTTCCCGCGCCGGGGCGGTCCGGCTTATCGCGCGCCTTCCGTAGTGGACCGCCAGTTGCACGTTTTCCAGGACGGTCATGGCCCGAAAAGGACGAACAATCTGGTGCGTGCGCGTCACGCCTCTCTTCACCAGCGTGGCGGAGCCCATGCCGGTCACATCATGGCCCCGCAGCGCCACATTTCCGCCGGTAGGCTTGTGAGCGCCGGTAATCACACTGAACAGAGTGGTCTTTCCTGCGCCGTTGGGACCGATAAAACCGCAGATCTGTTTTTCGGGCACATCAAAGCTCACGTCCTTCAAGGCCGCCACTCCCCCAAAGAACTTCGTCAGCTTGTTTACTTCCAGAATCTTCACGTTTTCTCCTGAAGAGCCGCGCCAGCCGATGCAGTAGTCCAAGAAGGCCGTTCGGCTCCAGCAATACGATCAGGATCAAGAGCGAACCGTACAGAAGCAGATGGATATTGGGAAAGTGAACCACCAGCTCTTCTTCTACAATACCGAAAACAACGCCGCCCAGCACGGGCCCCCACACCGTGCCAATGCCGCCGATTACCGGTATTAACAGGATATAGATGCTTGTCTGGAAGGCAAATACATCTCCAGGATAAATGAAGGCATGATAGCGGGCATACAGCCCGCCGGCCACGCCGGTAAGACCGGCTCCAATGGCATGAATCCAGAGCTTGGAGAGGTAAGGGTTTACCCCCAGAGCTGCGGCCGCGTCCTGGTCTTGTTTGATAGCGCGAAGCGCCAGGCCGAACTTGCTGTGCACGATGAGGGACGAAAGCACCAGGGCGATCGCCATTAGCACGATCGCGCCGTAGTAATGCTCAATCTGATTGAAAGCTCTTTTTTCAAAGATCCGGTAGCCGCTGGCGCCGCCAGTGAAGTCAAGATTGTTCATCACCACCCGCGTCGCTTCACCGACACCGATGGTGGCGATGGCGAAGTAGGGACCTCGCAGGCGGAAAGTAGGCAAGCCGACGAAAAATGAAGCCAGCACGGCGATCGCCATCCCGCCGAGAAACGCAAAATAAGGGCTATGTCCTGCATTGATCATCATTGCAGACACGTAAGCGCCAAGGCCGTAGAAGACCGCGAAGCCGAACGAGACCTGGCCGGTGAGGCCACCCAGCAGGTTCCATCCAATTCCAGCGACGATCCACACGGAGGTGGTGAAGAGCAGCCTTACGGTATTGGCGCTGGGGTGGCTCAACGGGAGCAACAAAAGCCACAAAAACAGAAGCCAGGGCAGGATCACGGCAAGGCGGCGGGCGGCAGGAGAAGCCATGGGTTATGTAACCTTCAATTTCCTTTGCATCAGACCTGCAATACCCTTCGGCATAATGACCAGCACTACGACGAGCAGCGAAAACGAAATCGCCGGCTGATAGCTGGCGGGCAAGACCTGCACACTGAATGTCTCCAGGAACGCAAGCACCAGCGCGCCCAGAGCGACTCCGGAGACGGATTCAAGGCCGCCGAGCACGATGATGACAAAGGAACGCAGAAGGAAGGGCCGGCCGAAATCAGGATTAAAGGAATAGAGCATCGCCAGTAGTGCCCCGGCAAATCCCGCGAAGGCCGTACCCAGACCGAAAGTCAGCCGCGCCGTCTTCTGGTCGTCAACTCCCACAATCTGCGCCGCGTAAGGGTTCTGGATCAGTGAGCGCATGGAGCGTCCGAACCAGCTTTTGTTGAAAACAATCTGCAGCACGATGAGCGAAACCACCGCCGCCACAAACACAATCAGGCTGGCTGTGGGAACGGAAATTTCGCCGAATTGCGTGGACGAGAGAGTCCGGGGAGTAAAGATGGAATATTCCTCATTGCCCCAGAACTGGTAGGCGGCGTTCTGCAGCACCAGCCAGAAACCGAACATCAGCAGCAAGGACGACAGCGTAGGCGTATCCGAGCTGGGCAGCCAGCGCACAAGGAGCCAGTGCACCGCCATGCCAAACAGAAAAAAAACAGGCAGGGCGAGTGCCGCGCCAAGAATTGGATCGAGATGAAACTTATCGAACAATTCGTAAGCGAAGTACGCGCCCAGCATGAGAAAGCCGGCGTGGGCCAGATTCACGATCTTCATCACGCCGTAAATCACCGTCATCCCCACGGCCATGGCGGCATAAATGCCGGCCAGCAGCAGCGATTTGATGATCAGGTCAAGATAATCGCTTGCAGTCATACAAGCCGCAGGTCCTTAGGGTCTGGGTACAATCGGCGGCCCGGTGGCGGCGTCCTTCGGAAAAACAATGTCCACCTTGTTGCCGGGTTTGTTCTGCGTGACCAGGAACGGGTAATCAGTCTGGCCGTTGGGGCCGAACTTGAGCACCTGACCGGGTACGAGAGAGTCCTTAAGCTGGGCTTTGGCCAGAGCATTACGGATCGCCGTGCCATTGGTTGAGCCGGCTGTCTGGATTGCCTGGGCCAGAATGCGGACTGAGTCGTACGCGATGGCGGCATACCATGAATCCGGCTCCCGGCCATAGGCAGCCTTGTAATCGGCAATGAATTTCTTCGACTGAGGGTAGGGAAGCTTGCCATCCCACCAGAGAGCGGCCAGGATGTAGTCGGTGCCCGCTCCCAGCGCTTTCCGGGCGTCCGATTCGGGGCCGCGCGCGCCGTAGCTGATCACCTGGTGATGCAATCCAGCCTGCAGATATTGCCGCTGCATGGTGATGTAATCCTGCAGGTGGGCATCGGAGAGGAAGATGTCCGCTTTTGCGGTTTTCACCTTCTGCAGCAGTCCGGAGAAATCCGTCCCGCCAAGTTCGAATTTCTCGCTCAGAACCACAGTGAAATACCCGGGATGTTTCTTGATCCAATCCTGAATCCCGTTCACGTAATCCACGCCATGGTCAGTGTTCTCCACGACCAGCGCGATTTTGAGACCCTTCTTGAGCTTTCCCTGGTCCACCATGCTGCCCAGGAATTCGGCCGTGGTCTGGCCAAGAAGCAGAATGGGGCTCAGCGCGCCGAAGGTGTACTTGTAGCCCCTGCTGAAAATACTCGTGGCAGCGGCGCCGGGAGTGATCCAGGGAATTTTGTACCGGTCTGGCATCACCGACTCGGCCTCACCCAGAGGGGTGGAGTATCCGCCGATTACGGCTGTGGCCTTGTCGGAAGTGATCACGCGCTCACAGAGCGATGCCGACTTTGCCTGGTCGGAACCGTCGTCATAAAACACTTCTTTAATCGGAAGCTTTTTGCCTTTGACCAGGACGCCGCCTTTGGCGTTGATCTGCTTGATGGCGAGCTCGATACCCTCTTTCTGGTAGAGCCCGGGTTTGGCTTCACGCCCTGTTGTGGGCATCACCACGCCAAGCGTGATGGAGTTCTGTGCTGAAGCCGGAATGGCACTGAAGACTGCAGAAAGCAGGAAGGAACAAATGACGCTGCTAATTCGAGATGACGAACTCCTCATGCCAATCTCCTCTCGGAATACGGATCTCTCTTGATCGGAACGGACGAATTACGTCTGTCGAAAACGGCTAAATCAGGCTGGTGCATCATATCCTTGCCAGCGGCGGAAGAACAAGAGCATTTCTGCCCTGCTGGCATGGGGAAACATCAAACGCCGGGCGGCCATCCTGGCCAGGGAATGCACACTTTTCAGCCGGCGCTTTGACCAACGCTTACTGCAAACCGCGCGCCTGCGTAAAGCATGAGATACGGCGCTCTTGCCCAAGTTCAGTCGGAACTGCCAAACTACTGCTGCACGCCTATGGAGATCATCTTCGGAATTCACGCGGTTGAAGAGGCGCTGGCTGCCCGCGGCCGTGGTTTCGAGTACATTGCCGTAGTAGCGCAGCGCAACGACGCGCGCATTCAGAAAATATCCCAGCTTTGCCGCGCTGCCGGGGTTCCTGTGCGGACCATGCCCCGCGACCAGCTCACGCGCCTGGCCCGGACGGCAGGACACCAGGGAGTGGTGGCGGTCACGGCTGAAAAGCAATACGTCGATATTGACTACATGTTGGCCAAAAAGCGTGGCCAGTACAACTTTTTGGTAGTGCTTGACGGAGTTGAAGATCCTCACAATCTGGGCGCCATCATTCGTACGGCGGAGGGCGCGGGCGCCGACGGACTTATTATTCCGGAACGCCGGGCCAGCGGCGTAACGGGAACCGTGGTCAAGGCCTCCGCAGGCGCTTCCGAGTATTTGCCCATTGCCAAAGTGACCAATATCAGCCGGACCCTCGAGGAGCTGAAGGACCATAATCTATGGATAGTCGGCCTGGATGAGCGCGGCCCGAAAACATGCTACGAAGTCGATTACAGAATGGATTGCGCAGTGGTTCTGGGGGCCGAAGGGCATGGCCTGCATGAGCAGATCCGTAAAAAATGCGATTTTCTTGTCTCCATCCCCATGCTGGGAAACGTCGCGTCGCTCAACGTCTCGGTTGCAGCCGGCGTTGTGATGTATGAAATCGTCCGCCAGAGAAAAGACTGACAGAGCCTCTCCCGCCAAACCGAACAGGGCAAGACGCTTTGCACTGGTAGCGTGGATCAAATAACGCGAATTGATGGCAGATTAGAAAATTTAATCCGAATCTCATTTACCTCTAATCAACCAGCGTGATTCTGGCCCGGCCAGAATACCGGCTTCTCAACGCGAGTTCTCTTCCGGAGCGGGCGGGATTGCGGATTTTTGCCTTACAAAATTGAATGTGCGCAGCCAGTCAATTTTGAACGTGCCGATGTCAAAAATCCGATCCGCTCGCGTTGACTTTCAAGCCCTGGGAGAGGCGCCAGCGCACGATCTCTCCTTTTGAGCTTCTCAGATTTTGTGTCCTCATGGGCGGTGAAGTTGATTGTCTTCGCCAGTAGAGGATGTTGCAGCACAGGACCTGGCCACCGTTCTGTGCTGCCTGAAAGCTCGCTGGCCTGGGTCTGGCTTGCCTGCCTGGCCAGCGATTGAACCGCCGGCGATTGGCGCGTCGGCGGTTCGATTGCTCTCTCCAGTCGAATATCCCCGCTTCTCGCAACGATATCCCCCAGCGAATTCCATAATCGCGAAGCCCGAAAAACTCCTTTGTTACAATCGCCCACATGTTCACAAGGCCCCCCGCCTTCATTTACAGGAACAATGTGCTTTATTGCGAGCGCCTTCCGTTGAGCAAGCTGGCCCGGAAATACGGAACGCCTTTGTATGTCTATTCCGCGGGCGCGATTCGCAAGCGTTACACCATATTGGACCGGGCGTTCCGGGGAGTGCCGCACACCATCTGCTACTCCGTGAAAGCCAATTCAAATCTCAGCGTCCTTCGGTTCCTGGCAAAAGTGGGCGCCGGCTTTGACATAGTCTCGGGAGGGGAACTCGAACGGGTGCGCGTGGCGGCGAAGAAAGCTTTGAACAAGGTTGTATTTTCGGGGGTCGGCAAGACGACGGATGAACTCCGGGCCGCTTTGCGCAGCGGGATTCTCCTGTTCAATGTTGAAAGTGAAGGCGAACTGGAGGCGCTGGCGGCTTGTGCATCGGAACTGCGGAAAACAGCGAACATTGCCTTGCGTGTCAACCCGGACGTGCCTGCTGAGACTCATCCGTACATTTCCACCGGACTGCGGGAGCACAAATTTGGGGTGCCGATTGCGGCTGCGCGACAATTCTATCGCCGTGTTGCATTGTGCAAGTACCTGTGCGCAGCCGGAGTGAGTCTGCACATCGGTTCTCAGATCACAGACGTTGCCCCGTTCCGCCTTGCCGTGGAGCGTGCGGTGGAATTGGTGGAACAGCTCACCGCGGAGGGGCATCGCATCAGCTTCCTGGACGCGGGAGGCGGTCTCGGCATCTCATACCAGAGCGCGAAACCGGTGGACTTCCATGAGCAGGCGCTTCGATATGCAGAAGCGATCACCGTACCGATGAAGAAATTGAAGCGCGGCCGAGTTCATCTTCTGCTGGAACCCGGACGGTCGATTGTTGCCCCTGCCGGGGCGCTGGTTACGCGCGTCCTCTATCAGAAGCAGAATGGATCAAAGCAGTTCACAATCGTTGACGCTGCGATGAATGATCTGATCAGGCCATCTTTATATCAGGCGCGGCACGAAATTGTTCCGGTGGAAATCGAGGAGCAGAGCGTTGCGACGAATAGAACCGATATATGCGGGCCGATCTGTGAAACCGGCGATTTTCTCGCTCGAGACGCTGATTTGCCGCTAGTTCGACCCGGATCTTTCCTCTGCGTTTACGATGCCGGCGCTTACGGCATGTCCCTGTCGTCGAACTACAACAGCCGGCCAAGAGCGGCGGAGGTCATGGTTGAACGGATGCGTGCGCGATTGATACGCCGTCGTGAGAATGTCAAAGAACTGCTGGCGCCGGAGGCTGCCTGCCTGTGACCGACCTGAAAGCACTGGCATACGAACTGCTCGGTGAAGCACAAACCATCCTGCAGAATGATGGCCACGTAAATCCTGCGGCCGTTGTGATCACGCCCAGTGAGAACCTGATTTTCGATCTGGAATTTGAGACTGAGGAAGAGCGCGACGAGCTTTACGCGGAGATGATGGACGTTGCCAAAGAAAAGAGCGCCAGCGCCATCCTCACCGTGAATGACGTCTATCTGGACGAAGATGCGGGCGCGCCAGTCCGGCTGGAAGGAGAGGGCTGGGGCGCTCTTTCCCAGGCCGCGCATGAGGCAATCGTTGTGACTGTTTCCGGCAGCGGCTTTGAAACCTGGAGCCTCATGGTCCCGTATTTCCGCAACGGCGAGCAATTTGTCTTTCAGCCCTCCAAAGAGCTGCAGGATCCGGGCGGGGAAGTGGCTCTGCTGGGCGACTGGACCGGGAAGACGGGAGCAGCGTGAACAATGCATTGGCAAATTGCCGGTGCCTGGAAGACGAACCGCATGTGCGTAAAGGATTTCCGCTGTCCCGATTTTGATCACATCAAACCCAAGCATTCACTTTCACTCATGAGCCTTAGCTGCCTCATCATTGCCCGCCGCAGTTGGGAGACGCTCAAACTATCCCCGCGTCAACTGCGGTTTCCGTCGAAATTTGCACAGTTGAGCAAAGCGTGAAAATACGCTCTTCACCGCATGTTTGCTGAACTTTAGTAACGCGCTGCACATTTTTGAAGCACGAGCTTGTGAATGAGATGCAACTTGCTGATTATAAATGGATTAAAGTATCGCAATTTTGATTGACTTCGAAACGGAGAAGCGTAAATTCGCACTCGTTCTTTGACATCTCAAACGTTTTCCCGATTGGTGGCGAGTACCGGGACCCAAGCTGAAGTCACGGTTGCACGGCCAAGCTCAAAACCGCAGTCACTGGAAACGGTGACAGCCGGACAAGGCAAAAGCTGGAAGCGGCGAGAGGGCTGGCAAGGGTCTATAGCGAACTGCTGGTCGAGGAGAACTCGAGATGTCAGAGGCCAAAATAGAAGCCCCGAGGCGTTGACCGATTTACCCGGTTGGTGGTGAGCCCGGAGCCCGAGCTTCAGCGCAAGCTGATTAAAGATCGCACTCTGTGGAGTTTCGAAAGAAGCTTGGCAGAGAACGCAGGTCGGCAAGGGTCTATAGCGAACCGCTGGTCGAGGCGAATGGGTCAACTCAACTCGGGGTTTCTTATTTTTTGTCGCTTCGCTCCAAACCGCTCCACTGATTCATCTTGGAAAAGATTGCGGAGGCTCCCTCTGTTGCAGCGGGCTCGGCGCGCAAGTCGGCCTCGCCCTTGTTCTTGTCGCTTCGCTCCAAACCGCTGAAAGAGCGCCTTCGTGCAGAATTCATGAAGGCCCTGTTGTAGCGGGCTCGGCGCGTGAGCGGGCAATTACGGCCCGCTTCGGGGAGTCCGGCGTGCAAGTCGGACTCACGTATTCGCGCATTGCCGTCCTCGCCAACCCCTGGTTGCGATCGCAAAATGTAATAGGCGATGCCTTGGCACCGCCTATTGATCTTTTCTGATTTCAGAAGCCTATTTTTTCTTGAGCAGGACCCCGGCCACAAACATAGCTGCTGCTGCAAGCAGCCATTCAATCCGCCATAACTGGACGGCCTGCCAATCGAGCAAGGTCGTCGCGTTAAAGAGAAACCCGGTGATCGCGGCGGCAATGAGACAGGCACAACCCAGAATCAACGCGACCAGAGAGGCTGAGCTCTGTCCAAGTGCATCGCGCAACCCGGCAAAATCGAACCAGGCGGTTATCCCTGTGGGCTGGCTATCAGCGAGATTGACCCGCCGGTCCGAGCCACAAATATGGCAGAAGCGCGCTCCCATCAGAAAATCTGAGCCGCAGCTCTGGCAGATCTGTTCCGCCAGGCCGGACTTCGGCTGAGTCTCTTCCCGATGGGACACCACCGGTTTCCAGAACTCTTGCCGTTCTTCATAATTCTGCGCCATTTGTGCCATGATGGGAGATCCTTGTTTCCTATGGAAAACAGGGCACATGAAGGGCCAAACTTCACGGGGCGCAAGTTATTGTTTTTCAGCTACTTGTAGCGAGCCAAAGCTGGGTGTTCGGCCGAACGCGGAAATTCTTACGTGTAAAACGTTCAGGCCTCGCGACGCCGGGGCATGCGGATGACTTTTGGGTTTTCTTTACTCTTGCTCCAAAAGCCCAACAGCACAAGGTCAGCCTCGCGGAAACTGAGTTCATCAGGGCGCGGGCTCCCGTCGTTGAAAATGTAATCGTCCAGAAGCGAGTGCAATTCGGAAATGCTGATATTCAACTCATCTGCGGCTTCGGCTTCCGTATAAAACTCTTTGAGCGGCTTAATCGGTCTGGTCATTTGGGTGTCCGTATCCTGCCTTTCGGGGATGCGGGGGAGCAGGAATGTTGTACCTTTTCCGCGGAAGCAGAGAAATCAGGTAAACTTCCCCATACCAGCTCACAATGACACCTTACCGCCTTGCCCCGTTTTCCCCTTCCGGTAACCTGCTTTCTACCCTGATTTTGGTTACTGTCTTAGGAGTAAACGTTTCGTGGTCGGCGAACGGGCCCAAAAAGGCCGATTTTGACGCTCTGACCAGGGCCGGATGGGAGCATTTCTACAGCCTGGAATACGATCTTGCCCTGAATGACTTCGAAAGGGCTCTGGAGGCCCGTCCTGACGACCCCGCAGCGGTTAACCACGTTTTGGATACGGTCCTCTATCGGGAACTCTACAAGTACAACGCGCTGGATACCCGGCTGTACGCGAAGCAGGGGTCCATATTCAGTAAACAGGTCCCTATGGATGCAGAGGTTAAGAGACGCATCAAGAACCTGACCGACCGGGCACTGTCCCTCTCAGATAACCGCCTTAAGGAGAACCCTAGGGACGTACAGGCGCTCTACGATCGCGGCATCACGGAAGGGCTGCGCTCAACCTACCTGGTGATCGTTGATCATTCCTGGTTCGGCGCCCTGCACTGGGGCCTCGCAGCTCGTCATGACCATGAGCAGGTCCTGAAACTCCGCCCCGATTGGGCTGATGCCAAAACCATTGTGGGCACCCACAACTTCATCGTGGGCAGCCTGAGCCGTCCTGTAAGGCTGATGGCCGGGATTGCAGGCATTCACGGCGACAAAAACAAGGGTCTGAGGATGCTGGCGGAGGCCGGAAAAGCCGGCGGCGAGACCAGCGCTGACGCGCGAATCGGCCTGGCCCTGTTCCTGCGTCGCGAAGGGCGGTTTGAAGACGCGCTGGTCATCGTACAGACGCTACGGAAGGAATATCCCCGCAACTTCCTTTTTGCCCTTGAAGAAGGCAATCTGCTGAACGCGGAAGGTAAGCACGAGGAAGCGGTGAAATCCGTGCGCGAGCTGCTAACCGACTGCAAACACGGCAAATATCCCAACGCCCATCTTGAGACAGCCTACTTCACAATGGGCCAGGCCCTGCGGGCAGAAAGAAAGCTGAATGACGCTTTGGCCGCTTTCGAGTCTGCGGCAAGCTCCAAAACCAGCCCTCCAGATGATCGCCAGCGCGCTCTGCTCGCCCAGGGAGAAGTCTCTGACCTGCTTGCCAGGCGGCAGGAAGCACTGGTTCGGTATCGCGCTGCCATCGCTCTCAACGGCTCATCAGACGAAGCCCAGACGGCGCGCAAATACCTGGACAAGCCGTACAAGGGAAACTGAAACCCGGAATTTTTGAAACATTCGGTTTCGGCCGTTCGTATACTTGAAGGGTGAGGACATTTTTATGTACTGCAACTATTGCGGCAAGGTGATTCAGGATGACGCGCATCTTTGCGCGTATTGCGGAAAGCGAGTCGCCGCTGTTGTGGCGAGGAAACGGCTTGTCCGGCCGCGCAGCGGACGCAAAATCGC
>JBLMYN010000451.1:0-4385 GCA_050258305.1 Actinomycetota bacterium | reverse complement strand
GGGTGCTGAAATTTAGCCTCCCGGTAGAAAGAAACTCACAAAAAGGTAGGACTCATGGCGAGCGACGCTATTTTGGAAGTGACAGATGGAAACTTTGACCAGGTGGTTCTCAAAAGTGAGCAGCCGGTCATTCTCGATTTCTGGGCAGCCTGGTGTGGCCCCTGCAAAGCCCTTTCCCCAATCGTGGATGAGGTGGCGGCAGCGTATCAGGGCAAAGTGAAGGTCGGCAAAATGGATGTTGACCGCAGCCCCGTAACCCCACAGCGCTACGGTGTTCGCGGCATCCCCACGCTGCTCATTTTCAAGGGCGGTCAGGTGCAGGAACAGATCGTCGGCTACGTTGCCCGGGACGTGATCGAAAAGGCGCTCAATAAGCACGTGAGCTAAGAGGCCCCGAGGAATTGCGCCCGGCCGTGGCCGGGCGTTTTATTTTCCCTGTGTTGGGAAACGGCCAACGCAAGTAAAATCCGCCCGGCGCCTTTTGAAACAGGCATGACTTCCATGTCTTCAGTATTGGGTTGCCGTTCCGGATCTGCGCTTTGTCACGGATTCCGCGAGTTTCGGGGCGTGTGGAACAGAACCGCCTGCAGCGCATCAATTTTCCGCGGGAAAAGGGACGCGCGATAGACCGCTTTCTGCCCCTATGTGAGCGCGCTGGAAGTCAAGGAAGGTTGCGGAGACGCCATGGCCGCCGCACTTTCCAATGTCATCGTCGAAAGATGAAGCTAAAGGCTGGATTTGCGGGACAACAGGATTTGGTAATTGAGTAACTTGGCAATCTCTCAGGCGCTGTTCCATAGGCAAATTCACTAGCCCCGACAAGATTACCCAATTACTAAATTACGCAACTACCAAATCGTTTTTTAGTACTTCCGCAGCACACCAATCACGCGTCCCTGCAACTGGACTGACCTGGCGGGAACAATGATCGGCTTCATGGTGGCGTTGGAGGGCTGCAGACGGATCTTGTCGCCTTCGCGATAGAGGCGCTTCAGCGTCGCATCATATCCTTCCACCAGTGCAACCACAATTTCCCCGTCGCGCGCGGTGTTGCCCTTCTCCACCAGGACATAATCGCCGTCCATGATGTGTTCGTCCTGCATGCTCTGGCCTTTGACCTGGAGCACAAAGACGTCCTTGGAGCGGGTGATATCGCCGAGCGAGATGGTCTCAGGGTTTTCCACGGCCTCAATCGGCTGGCCGGCAGCGATGCGGCCCATCAGAGGCAGGGCAACTTCCGCCGGTTTTTGCGGCTGCCGCCGGAACAGGCCCCGGACCGGAAGGACGTCAATCGAGCGGCTCCGGTTGTAGTCACGCTTGAGCAGCCCCTTTTTCTCCAGGTTGGAAACGTGCTTGTGCACCGTCGCCAGCGAGCTCAGGCCCAGGCCGTTGCCGATTTCTTCAAATGAAGGCGAGTAGCCGTTCTTCTGGATGAAGTCGTGAATGTAATCGTAAACTTCGCGTTGCCGTTTCGTGATAGCCATACAAGCGAAAGTATCTCGAACGCAAGGCGAACTGTCAAGAAATTTTTTGCGGATTTGTTCGCCGAATGGATAACGAATCGGATTCCGCTTTCTGCCCTTTCTTTCCTCCGGGCCGCCCTCTTCCGCGTTTAGCCGCGATCCGGCGCGATCACTTCTGCCCCGAGAAGGAGCGGCTTTGGGCTCGCAGAAATTCCATACGCCCCGACAAGCAAGCAACAATTTGAAGAGCCGGAAGCTGCAGAGCGCCGGTTTGTTTTATATTTCTTGGCGAGGCAAATGCTATGCGAGGACTCAGCTTTGGCGAACTGCTCGACTACTGCGCGGAAGAAACCAGCCACTGGCGCGATTTCTTCAAGGCCAATCCGGCCGCGCTGGAACTGCCATGCGACATTGCAGGAACGAAAAACGTCCGCGAGGTCGTCCTGCACATTGTGGTGGTGCAGATGCGCTACGCCGAACGGCTCTTGAGCCTGCCCGTCACCGAATATGAGACGCTGAGCGCAAAGAGCGGCGAGGACCTGTTCCTTCTGGGACACAAGAGCCTCGAAGACCTGCGCAGCTTCGCCGTGGCGGCGAACGATCCTGACTGGGACGGCAAGCTTACATTCGCCACCCGCACTGCGGGGACGCTTACAGCCAGCCGCCGCAAAATCTTCATTCACGCCCTGCTCCACAGCCTGCGTCACTGGGCGCAGTTGGCTACCTTCCTCCGCCAACACGGTTACAAACAGGACTTTCAGCACGATTTCATTTTTTCCAGGGCAATCGATTAGGAGAGCAGGGCGGGTCTCTGCAGCCCCGGAAGATATCGTCGTATCGGCGCCAGGCCTTCGTTGCCTGACCCCGGCAAGAATCGCCGCTGCGCCGGGCTAATCGATCCTGACCAGGAACTTGGTGGCGTCAGTGTGCGTCTCACGGATCAACGCTTCGGCCCTCTGCTTGTCATCATTGGCCACCAGCACGCGCAGCCAGTCTCCTCCCATGGGGCTGGTGAACTGCAGAACTTTCGCGGTGTGGTACCTGCGCGTGAGCTTCCGCTTGAGCATGGCAGCCTCTTCATGATCGGGAAAGGCGCCGATCTGCACGCACCAGCGCCCGCCGTGCGTCAGGGAAGCGGGAGTTTCCAGCACATCCATGCGCACCAGCGCGGTGCCGTGCTGAAAAACGCTGAGCCGGCGCGCCGCGGCGCGAGAAAGGTCCAGTATCCGATCACCCACGAAAGGGCCCCGATCCGTGATCCGTACGACTACGGACTCACTCGTCTTCAGGTCGGTTACGCGAACAATGGAGTTCAGCGGCAGCGTGCGGTTGGCCGCGGTCATCTTGTTGGTGTCGAAGACCTCTCCATTGGCGCCTCTTCTGTGGTCAAAGCCCGGCCCGTACCAGCTTGCCCAGCCCACCTGCGTGTAAAGCACCTTTGCATGGGGCGAAACAATGATCCCTTCATCGTTCTTCCGCCGCGGCCGTGGCGCCGGTGTGGCGGAGGGATGCGGAGCGGGCGTGGGAATGGAAGCGGGCGCTCGCGGAATGGATCCTGTCGTTGCAGGCGAAGGCGGCGGAGGCACACGAGCCGTTGCAGGACGGTGATGCGTACCGCAGCCGACCAGAAAGATGAGAAAAAGACCTGCTGCCGCTAGCTGGAGCGGTTTCTGTCCATGTATTCGGCCAGCCGCTGCAGTTGTTCCGCGGCCACACGCAACGCCTTCGAGGAGTGATTGCGGATGGCCGGAACCACGTCGTTGTTCAAATACGCAATGACCCGCTCGCTTTCCTGTTCGAGCTTGCGGGCAGCATCCCCAAATTCTTCGTCCAGCTTTCGGCCAAAGCGCTCGAAAGACGCTTTGCTCTTGGGATCGGTTTCTGTAGCCATATGTCTTTGCCTTCACCATCGCGATTCTGCGGTGCCAGCCGTTCCAGTATGAATTGGCAGGCTCTCCCGGTCAATCGCGGAATGCTCTTGGAGGAAAGTTCTGCTCGGGAATAGATGCACGCCGGAGCAGGAATTCTGGCTGGATGGAAATGATTGGACGGGATTACAGGCAGAATTTTGCCGCAAAAATAAGGCGGGTCTCCGGCCAGTTGTTCAGCGTCCGGCGGACCACCTGAGCGCGGCGTGTGGACCTCTCAATCAGCGGAGCACCGCTGGTCTGGAATGTGATTTCCAGGCTCGCATTGATTTCCAGCAGTTCGTCAGAAGTGAAAAGGACGCCGGATTCGCTCATGTTGATCGTTTCGCCCAAAGACCAGTCCTGATTGCCCGCAAGGCGATAACGCAGCGGGACACGGAGTTCGTGGCGTGTGGCGCGATCGATCATAACTCTGCCGGAGCGTGGCGAATTAGCCGCGCCTTCGTCCAGGCCTTTCATTGCTTTCTCCGTCGGGAGAATTTATTACTGCGGAACTGCTCGACTACGGCCAAAAAAGACTCGACATCTACTGCGGGGTGTTCTTGCCAAGGGTGCCTATGATTTTCTGCTTGAGCTTCCCTTGATGTCAAGACAAGAAGTGGCACTGTTAGAGGAATTAATTTCTTCTTATTTTCCGCATTCTTACAATTTGAGGACCGCAACGTTCTTTGCATGCCGCATGAATGCACAATTTGAGCAACAAGTTTTGCTGTGATCAGCTCATTGATCGCGAGATTCGCTTCCTGGCCCCCCTCAACTGAACCTCACCGTCCGGATCACCTACCCATACAACCCGAATACCGTCAACAACTTGCCTGTTGCTACAGAATTTACCCGCGAATGACACCCAGTGCATTGTTGGGCCGCACGTCCGGGGCGCATGCTGCGGCGCGTGGAGGAAATTTACAATCATGCCGAATCATCAAACGCTTCGTTTTCGTGAAGCCAAAAGGACCCAGCAGAGCTTTCTCGCCGGGCTGGAGAAGAAAACCCT
>JBLMYN010000450.1:0-5995 GCA_050258305.1 Actinomycetota bacterium | reverse complement strand
CGATGCCATGAGAGGGATGGGGTAAGGTCCGGGAGGGACCTCGCTTTGTCCCGTGCCGCGATTATCGAGGGCGATCGTCCGGTACTGCTTCGCCAGTACGGGCCGGGAACGGTGCCACATGGCCGAAGGGTAGCCCAGGCCCATGATCAGCAGCAGGGGCTCGCCCGCACCCTGCTCGTCCCAGTAGATTCGCGCGCCCTGATTCTGTACAAAAGCCACGGAACCTCCAAAAATGAACCGCCGTTCATTTTACGCGAGAGGCGGTGAAGCGTGAAGGGCAGGGCCGTCTAATCAGCGCCAAACTGGTATATTTGTTCTCCGTGCCAGTGCTCCGTTCCACCGTCGATCGCGATTCCGACTCCTACCGCAGCAACTACGCGGCTATGCACACGGCCATTGATCGCCTGCGCGGCGAGCTGAAGAGCTCCACCGGGGGTGGCGGGGAAAAATACGTTCAGCGGCACATCCAGCGCGGCAAGCTGCTGCCTCGCGACCGCATTGAAATGCTGCTCGATGAAGGTTCGTACTTTCTTGAGATTGCTCCCCTCGCCGGCCACGGCATGGAAAACGAATTCCCCGGCGCGGGCGTGATCGGCGGCATCGGCCTGGTGTGCGGACGCGAATGCCTCATCACGGCCAACGAAGCCACAGCCAAGGGCGGCGCCACCAGCGAAGCCGGGTTGTGGAAGAACGGCCGCCTCGCCGACATTGCCCGCATCAACCATCTTCCCAGCATTCTTCTGGTGGAATCCGCGGGGGCCGACCTGCCGGTGCAGAGCAAGATCTTCGTTCCCGGCGGCCGCGGGTTTCGCGAGATCACCCGCCGTTCCCGCCAGCGCATACCAACGATCTCTGTCGTTTTCGGCAGTTCCACTGCCGGCGGCGCCTATCTGCCCGGCATGTCCGACTACGTGGTCATGGTCAAGAAGCAGGCCCAGGTTTTTCTGGCCGGGCCGCCGCTGGTGAAGATGGCTACGGGAGAAATCTCCGATGAGGAATCGCTCGGTGGCGCGGAGATGCACTCCCGCATCTCCGGCCTCTCTGACTATCTTGCCGAAGATGAGCTTGACGCCATTCGCATTGCCCGCGAAATCGTCAGCCATCTGAATCTGCCCAAGCCGCCGGTACCGAACGTGCGCGCGGCGATCGATCCCAAGTATGAAGCGGACGAGCTCCTCGGGATTGCCTCGATGGATGTGCGTGTTCCGTTCGAGATCCGCGAAGTCATTGCCCGCATCGTCGACGGCAGCGACTTCGCCGAGTTCAAGCCTGAATACGGTCCTACGCTGGTCACCGGCTTCGCCCACATTCACGGCTTCCCCATCGGCATTCTCGGCAACAACGGCGTGCTCATGTCGGAGTCATCCAACAAGGGCGCGCAGTTCATTCAGCTCTGTAACCAGCAGAACATTCCGCTGCTCTTCCTGCAGAACATCACCGGGTTCATGGTGGGCCGGACGTACGAAGAAGGCGGCATCATCCGCGCCGGGGCCAAGCTGATCAACGCGGTTTCCAACTCCACCGTTCCCGCCATCACCATCATGGTCGGCGGCTCCTACGGAGCGGGCAACTACGCCATGTGCGGGCGGGCCTATGATCCGCGTTTCCTCTTCACCTGGCCGAACCACCGCATCGCCGTAATGGGAGAAAAGCAGCTTTCCGGCGTGATGGATATCATCAAGCGCGAGGCCGCCGCTCGTGCCCGGCAGCCGATTGAAGAAGACAAGCTGGCATTCGCCCGCAAAATGCTGGAAGACCAGATCAGCCGTGAATCAGACTGCTATTTCGCCACCGCGCGCCTCTGGGATGACGGCATCATCGATCCCCGCGACACGCGCACCGTGATTGCCGTTGCGCTCTCCGCGGCCTACAATGCCCCCGCTGAGGGAACGATGGAGTGGGGAGTTTTTCGCCATTAGTGACAAAATCCCTCTTGTCGAATACAATACGAATATGCAAAGGGACAGGTGGGGCGGTCGCCAGATTCGGTGTGAAGAGATGAAGGGGCCACGAAACGAAGATGGTTGGGTAGCATGCTTGGGTGACCCAAGGGAAATTCTGGGTGACCCAAGGGAAATTCTGGGTGACCCAGTGGAAAACTCTGGGTGACCCAGTGGAAAAGTCGGCGTGACCCAAGGGTCGTTTTGGAGTAACTCTTTTGTTTTCAACAAAACGGTCAAAATAGCCGGCCCCCCCAGAATCGGCTGGGTAATCACAGCTTCGCAGAGAGACGCGGCGCCAGATGATCCGCAGAATTCTCATTGCCAATCGCGGCGAGATTGCCGTGCGGATCATCCGCACCTGCTGCGCCATGGGCATTGAGAGCGTGGCCGTGTTCTCGGATTTTGACCGCGACGCGCTGCACGTCCGTCTGGCGGATCAGGCGGTCCTTATCGGCGGCCCGGCTCCGCGGGATTCGTACCTGAACATCGAAGCCATTCTTAAAGCGGCGAAGACTTCCCATGCCGACGCCATCCACCCCGGCTACGGTTTTCTTGCCGAGAACGCCGATTTTGCCGCCGCTTGCGAGCAGGCGGGGATCACCTTCATAGGCCCGCACTCCAGTGTGATTCGCGCCATGGGCTCCAAGGACGAGGGCCGCCGCCTCGCCCAGCAGGCGGGAGTGCCCGTTGTTCCCAGCGCAGCAGAAAAAGATTTTGCAAAGCTCGGCCTGCCGGTGTTGATCAAGGCTTCTGCCGGAGGCGGCGGGCGCGGCATGCGCATTGTGCGTACCGCAGCCGAGTTTCCCCAGGCGTTTCAATCAGCCCGCGGCGAAGCCGAACGCGCTTTCGGTGACGGCGCGCTGCTCGTCGAAAAATACGTCGAAGGCGCGCGCCACGTCGAAATCCAGATCCTTGGCGACCACCACGGAAATGTGATTCACCTGTTTGAACGCGACTGCTCGGCGCAACGGCGCCATCAGAAGATCATTGAAGAAAGTCCCTCGGCGGCTTTGACCCCTGAAATCCGCAAGCGCATGGGCGATGCTGCGCTCGCCCTCGGGCGCAAGATGGGGTACACCAGCGCGGGCACCATTGAGTTTCTTCTCGCTCCTTCCGGTGAGTTCTATTTCATTGAGGTGAACACGCGCATCCAGGTCGAGCACCCCGTCACGGAGATGATCACTGGCCTCGATCTGGTCCGGCTACAGATTGAAATCGCCCAGGGAATGCCGCTGCCGGCGGAAACGCCGCAGCAAAACGGCCATGCTATTGAAGCAAGACTTTACGCTGAGGATCCAGCCAACGGCTTTCTTCCTTCGACCGGGACCGTTCACGTGTGGTCGCCGCCGGAGGGAATTGACGGTTTACGAATTGATTCCGGCGTGGAGCAGGGGGACGAGATTGGCGTTTACTACGATCCACTTCTCGCCAAGGTCATCGCCCACGCCTCCGATCGTGACTCCGCCATCAACAAACTGGTGTATGCGCTCAAACACTTCGCTGCCCAGGGCCTGCAGACGAACCGCGAATTTCTGATCAGCCTGCTCGAGAGCAGCGAATTCCGATCCGGACAAATTCACACGGGGACAGATCTCGTCATCTACGCGCGCGACCAGGAGCCTGAAGCGCGGGCGGCGCTGGACCAGATCTGCGCCGTGGTCCTGCACGCCTGGATCGAAAGGACTGAACACTCGCAACGCAAAGTACTGCCTTCCATTCCTCCGCGTTATCGCAACAATCCGTATCCCAACCCGCCCATGAAACTGGAGATGGATGGCCGTGAAGTTTCAACGCCTGCAACTCACCCGGCGGTCAGAATCCTTCACTGGAATGACAGCGAAGCCACGGTGCTGCTTGATACAGTACGCCACCAGTTCCGCATCCGCCGGCATGGCGACGAATATTTCATGCATTCCCGGCTCGGACAGCGTAGGATAAGGCGGCTCTCGCGCTATCCGCAAAACGCCGGGGCGGCGCGTCACCAGTCGGCCAACTCGCCCATGCCCGGCCAGGTTCTGCGGATCAACGTCGCGCAGGGGCAGCGGGTGAAGCCTGGCGATTCCCTGATCGTGCTCGAAGCCATGAAAATGGAGCAAAATATCAGTGCCACCATGGATGGCATAGTCGCCGCCATCCTGGTCAAACCCGGAGAGATCGTTGCCCCGGGCCAGATGCTCGTAGAGATTCAGTCCGTGGAGGATGCCAATGAGCACGCAAGCGGTTCCGCAGCAAGCAACTGAGTTCCCTTATTTCACTGAAGAAACCGATCTCATCCGGCAGACGGTCACGCGCTTCTGCAAGGAAGATATTGCCCCGTACGCCGCCGAGTGGGACGAGCAGGGCATCTTCCCGCGCGAGCTGTTCAAGAAGGCCGGTGATCTTGGCCTCTTCGGCATCCGTATCGATCCCAAACATGGCGGCAGCGGCCAGGACTGGTGGGCTACTACGGCATATGTCGAAGCCATGAGCCACTCTGATAGCGGCAGCATCAACATGGCGTTTCTCGTCCAGTCGGATATGGCCCTGCCCGTGATCCAGGAACTTGGCACGGATGAGCAGAAGCAGGAGTTTATTCCTCCTGCCGTTCGTGGCGATTGGATTGGCTCGCTCGGCATCAGCGAACCCGGCGGCGGCTCTGACGTAGCGGCCATCAAGACCCGCGCCCGCATGGAAGGCGATGATCTGATCATCTCCGGCCAGAAGCTGTGGATCACGAACGGAACGCGCGCGGATTACATCGTCTTGGCCGTGCGCACCGGCGGCGAAGGGCACAAGGGAATTTCTCTTGTCCTCTTCCCGACAAAGACAAAAGGCTTTTCCGTCGGCAAGAAGCTCAAGAAAATCGGCAACCTGGCCTCTGACACCGCCGAGCTTTTCTTTGATGAATGCCGCGTGCCCGCCCGGTACATTCTCGGCAAGAAAGATCACGGCTTCTACTACATCATGGAGAATTTCCAGGGCGAGCGGCTGGTGGCGTCGCTGGGCGCGCTTGCTGCCATGGACAAGGGGCTGCGCTGGGCCATCGATTACGGCCACGAACGCACCGCGTTCGGATCGCCGATCGGGAAATTTCAGGTCTGGCGTCACCGCTTCGCCGAACACCTTACCTCGATTGAGGCCGGCCGCTGGCTCACCTATCATGCCGTCGACATGGTGAACCGCGGCAAGCGCGCGGTGAAAGAAATCACCATGGCCAAGCTGTACACCACCGAGCTCTCACAGAAGGTGGCGTATGACTGCATGCAGATCTTTGGCGGTTTCGCCTACACCACGGAGTATCCCATCGGGCGGATGTGGCGCGACCTTCGCCTGAACACCATTGGAGCGGGAGCTTCGGAAATCATGAAAGAGATCATCGCCAAAGAAGAGAAGCTCTGAGGGAGCACTCAGCAGTCAGTCACAAAACTTTCCAGGAATAAACCGGGACTCACGTGGATCTTAATTACAACCTGATTCACCGCTTCAACGTTGCCGATGCGCTGCGCCGGGCCACAGCCCGGTCGCCGCAGCAGGTTGCCATTCGCTTCCTTGGCCGCACGCTCAATTACACCGAGTTCGACGCGCTCGTGAATCAGGCCGCGCGGCTTCTGCTGGCCAGCGGCATTGGCCGCGGCGACGCCGTCGCCATCCTCGCCGTCAATTCACCCGAATACGCAGCGGTGTTCTTTGCCTGTGCGCGCATCGGAGCCGTGCTGGTTCCCGTGAATCTCCTGTTCACTCCCGAAGAAATTGATTATGTGTTCGAAAAAACGCGGGTCAAGGCGCTTCTCATGGACCCGATGTTTGCCGCCAAGGTCAATCGTCCGCCGGCGGTGCGCTTTCTGATTGATGATGACTTCCGCGCAAAGCTTAAAAGCTTCGATAGCGCTGTGCTGGAAACTCTGGTGGAAGACAGTGACTCTCTCCTGATCATCTTCACCAGCGGCACCACGGCGCGGCCCAAAGGCGTTGTGCTCACGCATCTGAACTTCTATGCCTATCTCCTCGCCAGCTACGCCGATTACGGAGTCAATCGTGACTGGCGCTATCTGCTCGCTCTGCCCATGTTCCAT
>JBLMYN010000449.1:0-9074 GCA_050258305.1 Actinomycetota bacterium | reverse complement strand
GGCGCCTTTCCTTCATCAGCACCGCAATCGGCATCGCCATTGTCGTCTACGGACACGTGCTCCGCTGAGCACCGGCACGGAATGCGTATACATGCGTCCGTTACAGGTATAACATGATGTGCGATGCCTGTAGCTGCAGCAGACTCGAGCAG
The DNA here is from genome assembly GCA_050258305.1 of Actinomycetota bacterium. GTDB lineage: Bacteria > Acidobacteriota > Terriglobia > Terriglobales > Acidobacteriaceae > Angelobacter. The sequence goes on along the minus strand of JBLMYN010000449.1, from coordinate 8,922 downwards.
TGCCTGGTTGTTGCTGGTCTTTAACCTGCCCAGCAAGAACCCGAGCGCACGGGTGGAAATCTGGCGGAAATTGAAGAAAGCCGGCGCTCTGCCGCTGCGCACTTCCGGCTATCTTCTGCCGAATACTCCGGTGAATCACGAACGCTTTGAGTGGCTGGCTGCCGTCATCCGCAAATACAAAGGCGAAGCATCCGTCGCGCAGGTGACCGCCTTCAATGGTCTTTCCCGCGAAACCATAACCCAGCTTTTTCTCGACGCCCGCGGGAAGGATTACCAGCAGATCATCAACGGTCTTCGCAAACGCCGCACCCATAAGCCCGGACAACTCGCCGGCTTCCGGCGGAGGTATGCGGAAATTGTTGCCGTAGATTTCTTTAAGAACCCGATGGCAGAACGGGTGGAAAGCATGCTGGACGCGGCCGAGCAGGGCCAGCCTGCTTCTGCTGCTGAGGGGAGAATGCAGCGGGAGTTCTTGAACCGCACGTGGATCACTCGTCCGCGCCCGGGCATCGATCGTGTCTCTTCGGCGTGGCTGATCCAGAGGTTCATTGATCCAAATGCCCGGTTCGTTTTTGCCGCGGATCCCCGCCACTTCCCTTCCGCGATCCCTTTTGACATGTTTACGGCAGACGGATTCGGACACCGGGGCGACAACTGCACGTTTGAGACTCTCTGCCGTGAATTCGTGATCAAAGACCGCAAGGTTCGAATCATTAGCCAGATCATCCATGATGCGGACCTGGAGGATGAGAAATTCGGACGCGCCGAGGGCGCCGGACTGGACCGTGTTTTGAACGGTTGGGCGCGCCAGCAGATCTCTGATGACGAGCTGTTGCGACGCGGCATTGAACTGATTGAAGGGCTCTATTCGGCACTGTAACGGAGGCGTTTATGGAATGGGTAACGCGCAGGAACGTAAAGGTGGACCGCGTGGCCTGCCCCTGGCTGATTAAACGCTTCATTGATCCAGATGCCCGGTTTCTCTTTGTCGCCGAAGACGAACTGCTGGAGACAGCGAAGCACGGACCGATCCCTTTTGATGCGCCACGGCTGCCGGGGGTAAAGCTGAACCATCGCGGCGAGCGATGTACGTTCGAAGCAATCATTGAAGACTTCAAGCTCAATGCTCCCGGGCTGCAGCGCCTTGCCCTGATCGTGCTCGCAGCCGATATCAAAGGGCAGCAACACCTTGGGCCGGAGGGCGCGGGACTGCGCGCAATTGCCGAAGGCTTTGCAGCACTCGGCCTCTCCGATGAGGAGCGCCTGCAGTGTGGGTTCAAGATTTACGACGCTTTGCTCGAATACGCCAGAAGCGACAAGCAGAATCAGAAAGGAAATGGTTGATGAAGCCAAAATTGCAATATGTCATGGTTGTTTGCCTGATCAATGGCATGGCGGTGTGGGGGTTGAATTCGCACTCCGGCCATGAAGTCGCAATCTCGAGCACAATCAAAGCTGCTGCGCCCGCCGGGTGGAAGGCAGTGGACAATGCCATGGGCCGCGCAGGCCAGGACCAGCCTGGTGGCGTCCGCAAATACGGGATGCCGCGCAAAGATCTCAACGTCTCGGTAAACGGTGTACAGGTAAAGCCGGGGTTCGCGCTGGGCTCGTGGGCAGCATTCAACAATCCGGGGAAAGACGCCACGGTCATGGGCGACCTGGTTCTTACACAGGATGAAGTTGCTCCGGTAATGCAGAAGCTGGAAGCAGGCGGCATCGAGATCACGGCTCTGCACAACCACTTGCTTTATGAAACCCCGCGCGTGATGTACATGCACATTCACGGCAAAGGCGATGCCATCACTCTGGCCAGGGCGATCCATGAAGCAGTAGCTGAGACCAAAACGCCGGGACCTGATTCAGGTGGCGCGGCAAACCCGGGAAGCGGCCAGGACATTGGCATCAACGTCACTCAGATTGAGCAGGCGCTGGGCCACAAGGGAAAAGTGAATGGCGGGATCCTGCAGGTGGGCGTGCCGCGAGCGGAACGCATTACTGTTGATGGTTTGCCCGTGCCGGCTTCCATGGGCCTGGGTACCGGCATTAACTTTCAGCCAACCGGCGGCGGCAAGGCGGCGGTTACGGGCGATTTCGTGCTGATCGCCAAAGAAGTGAATCCCGTGATCAAAGCGCTGCAGTCGCATGGGATTGCCATAACAGCGCTGCACAGCCACATGCTGACCGAGCAGCCCAGGTTGTTCTTCATGCATTTCTGGGCCGAAGGTGATGCCGTGAAGCTGGCGCAGGGGCTGGGCGACGCGCTCAGACACGTCAACACAAAAAAATAGCGGAAGATCCGATATCGGGAGCGTTATGAAGAGGACATTCCACATAGCTTCTTTGTTGCTGTTGATCGCGCTTGTGGCCGCGGCCGGGTTCGCTACACGGCAAATCCATCTCAGAAGAGCTCGCCCTTCGGCCGGGGCCGGAGCAACGCTGCGGCAGATCGCCTCATTCGATCTGCCCGGCCCTCCGGGCAAGCGCTTTGATTATCTGACCATCGATTACGATGACGGCTATCTTCTCTCTGCCCACCTCGGCGCCGGGCTGCTGTACGTCATCGACCTGAAGACCAACAAGGTCCTGCATGCCATACCAGGTGTTCCCGGCGTGGAAGGCGTGGAGTACGTGCCTGAGTTGAAGAAGGTTTACACGTCCGACTGGTACGAAAACAAAATCGGCGTTATCGATCTGCGGCAGATGAAGGTCATCGCCAGAATTCCGACCGAAGATAAGCCCGATGGCAGCGCTTACGCCGCTCCGTTTCACAAGCTTTATGTTTCCGATGAGCGCGGCAAGGCCGAGGCCGTTGTGGACGTGCGGCACGACACCATCGTAAAAACGCTGCACTTCAAAAGCGAAACCGGAATGCCGCAGTATGATCCGGTGGCAAAGCGCGTCTACCTCAATCTGCAGGACCTGGATACGTTTGCGGTCATTGACCCGGAGACCGATACAGTGATCGGCGAATATCCGGTCAGACCGTGCAAAGGCAACCACGGGATGGCGCTGGATTCCGAGCATCATCGCGCATTTCTCTCCTGCGAAGACAACAACCTGATGGCGGTATTCGATCTGGATAAGCATCAGGTGATCACCACACTCCCACTTGCGGACGGGCCCGACGTGATCAAGTTCGATCCTGGACTGAAGCGAATTTATGACGCGTGCTACAGCGGCGCCATTTCGGTGTTTCAGGAAGACGATCCTGACCATTACCGCAAGCTGGAAGATTTTCCCGTGCAGCACAGGGTTCACAGCCTGGCCGTGGATGAACACACGTACCGGGTTTACACGCCCGAACAGGAGGAAAACTCAAGGCCCGTGGCGCGAATGATCGTCTATGAAGCCATCACCACACCAAAATGAAGCAGCGGCGGAAACATGTAATCTCAGCGCGCTGCTCTGGTATTTCCTGAAGCTGGGAACAATTGGCTTCGGCGGACCCATTGCCCTGGCCGGCTACCTGCAACGCGATCTGGTTGAGCGGGAGCATTGGTTCAGCAACGAAGAGTACCTGGATGGACTGGCGTTCTCCCAGCTTTGCCCCGGTCCGCTGGCCGCGCAGCTTGCCATGTATCTTGGTTTTGTTCGGGCGGGGCTTCTGGGGGCCACGCTTGTCGGTGCCGTGTTTATTCTTCCATCGTTCCTCATGGTTGTTGCGCTGGCGGCCGCGTACGTGAAATTTGGCGGGCTTGCCTGGATGTCGGCTTCGTTTTACGGCATCTCCGCGGCGGTGATTGCCATTATTGCCAGATCCGCCCTCAGGCTGGTAAAGAGCGCGGTTAAAACCGACAAACTGCTCTGGAGCATTTTTATTGCGCTGCTGGCCGCCACCGCAATTACTGAACGAGAGATCGTGTGGCTGTTTCTGGCCGGTGGACTGCTTGCTCTGCTGGTGAGGTCTGCTCCCCGCCTCGCCAGTGCCCGGGCGAGTTGCGTCATGATTTTGGGGGGCGGCTCGCTGGCATGGAACACCACGTTCATGCAGCTCTTGTTCTTTTTTGCCAAAGCGAGCTTGTTTGTATTTGGCAGTGGTCTGGCAATCGTTCCCTTCCTGCACGGCGGTGTGGTTCTCGAACACCACTGGCTGAACGAGCGGCAGTTCATTGATGCTGTAGCCGTGGCCATGATTACGCCGGGACCTGTCGTCGTTACTGTCGCCTTTATCGGATATCTTGTAGGAGGCCCGAGCGGCGCCATTGCCGCCGGTCTCGGCGTGTTTCTGCCGGTTTATCTGCTGGTGGTGCTATTTGGGCCGCAATACAAGAGGTTTGCCGCCAACCCGCACCTGCGGGCATTTGTCCAGGGCGTTACGGCGGCAGCAACCGGAGCCATTGCGGGAGCCGTCATCGTGCTCGCCCGGCGCTCAATCATCGATGTTCCCACGGCGCTGATCGCCGCGCTCACACTCGCGTTGTTGCTGAAGTGGAAGATTCCTGAACCGGTGCTGATTATCGTTGCCGGAATTGCCGGCGTAGCTTTGGCCCGTTAAGTTTTGAGCGGAGTCAAAAGTCGATCTACTATTTCGGCTACATACTGTTCGACTTCATTGGCGGAAAACTCCGCAGGAAACCCAAACCGCTCATGCAACACGAGATCTCGAAGCAGGCCCTCGAACAGCCCGATCAGCGATGAGCGAACGAGTTGGACCTGATGGCTCCTGGACGTGGTTTTCAATTCCTCCTGAATCAGCGAATCAAGCATCGAAACAAGCTCGGTGTAGCTCTCCGTCAGCATCACCATCCTGCTTTCCCGGCGAATGCGCCGGCCTTCCAGCAGCATGAGGTCACGCAACTGTCTGTCTTCACTGAAGAGTTGGATCAAGAAATGGAGCAGCATTTTGAGACGCCGGCGCGGAGACTGCACGGTCTGCAATAGAGGCATTTGCATGCGCAGTTTAGCCCAGCCTTGCTCGAAAATTGCTTCCAGCAGCGCTTCTTTCGTGCCGAAATATTTGGTAAGTTGTGCCTGGCTGACACCGGCTTCGCTGCAGATCGCGTCCGTGGTGGTGTTTTCATAACCAACGGCGCTCATCAGGCTTTTGGCGGCCATGATGATGCGCTCGCGCGGAGATGCATCCGGGTTTTTGATCGGTCCCGCCATGATCCGCCTTCCATAAAGGTCCGGAATCTCGCCCAAAAAACAACGGCGCAGGCGCATACCACAAGTTATGGGAGTTTTGCGGCTTGAGTGGACGTATTGTAGTTCGTTCCTGCCTCGTCCACAAAAAAAGTTTTTCGGTTGCAGGATTGCAGCGGTCCGGATGTGATGGATATCACGAACCCAAACCCGGCCAGTAATTTATCTTTCCGGTTGACACCCTTTGAATCAGCGCTGCCGGGGGTCTACCATTGATCGGTTGCTGGCTCTCCCGTTCCCCGGGGCGCTACCAGGAGACTTGAATGGATAGCACTCTTCTGATTCATCGTCTTCATTTCGCTTTTACCGTCACATTCCATTACCTGTTCCCGCAACTCACCATGGGGCTGGCGCCCCTGATCGTCATCTTCAAGACCATGGCCCTGCGGACCGGCAACGATCTCTACAATCAGTCGGCCCGATTCTGGGCCAAGATTTTTGGAATCAACTTCATCATGGGCGTGGTAACGGGAATTCCCATGGAATTTCAGTTCGGCACCAACTGGTCGCAATTCGCCCGCGTGACTGGAGGCGTGATCGGCCAGCCGCTGGTCATGGAAGGCGTATTCGCGTTTTTCCTGGAATCGGCCTTCCTGGGCCTGTTCCTGTATGGAGAAAAACGGCTCAGCGCAATCGGCCACTGGTGGGCGGCATTCCTTGTATTTGCCGGCTCCTGGCTCTCTGGCTATTTCATCATCGTAACCGACGCATGGATGCAGCATCCCGTTGCTTACCAACTTTCTCCTGACGGCCAGTTTCAGGTGACTTCCTTCTGGCGGTTGCTGCTGAATCCCTGGGCCCTGATCCAGTACGCGCACAACATGAGCGGCGCCGTGATAACCGGCGTCTTTGTCATGGCCGCCGTCGGCGCCTACTATCTTCTGGAAAACAAGTTCCTGGAGTATGGCCGGGCGTTCCTGCGCGTCAGCGTGAGTGTGGGGATCATCGTGTGCATCCTGCAGATCTTCCCTACAGGCGATCTCCATGGAAAATACATGGCCGTGCATCAGCCCGTGACCACAGCAGCCATGGAAGGCCTCTTCCGGACAGAAACCGGCGCGCCCATCGTCATCCTGGGCCAGCCCGATGAAATCCACGAGCGTATCGATAATCCGCTGGCGGTGAACAAAGTCCTGAGCTTCCTGATCTATGGAACCACAGCGGCCGAGGTCAGAGGACTGAACGAGTTTCCCCGTGACCAGTGGCCCACCAACATTCCCCTGCTTTATTTCAGCTACCACATCATGGCCGGGCTGGGAACGCTCTTTGTGGCGGTGATGGCTATTGCCTTCTACCTGCTCTGGCGCAACAGGCTTTACCAGAGCCGCTGGATGCTGTGGGCGCTCATGCTGTGTCTGCCCTTTCCCTACATTGCCAACACAGCCGGCTGGATGACTGCGGAAGTCGGACGCCAGCCCTGGCTGGTTTACGGATTGATGAGGACCACGGAAGGCTATTCCAAGTACGTTCTTGCCGGCAACGGCCTGTTTACCTTGCTCGGCTTCATGGGCCTTTACACCGTCCTGGCGATTCTCTTTCTCACTCTGATGCAGCATGAGATCGCGCACGGCCCTGCTCCGGGACCCGAAGGCGTATTCAGGACAGGCAATCCCATTACTTCCATGAGCGCGAGGGACTGACATGCTGCTATTCATCTGGTTCTGGCTCGTTGCCATTATGATCACCGGATACGTCGTCCTTGATGGCTTTGATCTGGGCGCCGGCGTGCTTCACCTGCTGGTGGCAAGAAGTGACCAGGAGCGGCGTACCGTGATTCGCACCGTCGGTCCGGTTTGGGATGGGAACGAAGTGTGGCTGCTCGCCGGCGGCGGCACTCTTTATTTTGCTTTTCCACTTCTGTACGCATCCGGCTTCAGCGGGTTCTATTTGCCGCTGATGATCGTGCTCTGGCTGCTCATTATTCGCGGCATTGGAATCGAATTGCGCATGCACCTGGATTCGCCCGTGTGGCGCGGGTTCTTCGATGGCTGCTTTGCTCTCTCCAGCATTCTGTTGACGATCTTTTACGGCGCCGCATTGGGCAACGTGATTCGCGGCGTGCCGCTGGAAAAAGACGGATACTTCTTCCTCCCGCTCTGGACCAACTGGAACGTTGGTGTGCAACCCGGAGTGCTCGACTGGTACACCGTAATTGCCGGCGTAGTTGCCCTGGTGGCTCTGACGGTCCATGGCGCGCATTATGTCGCCATGAAGACATCCGGAGAACTCAACGCCCGAACGCGCCGCGTGGCTGCTGCTCTGTGGCCCGTTCTGGTTCTGGTAACCATCGTAAGCCTGGTGGCAACGCTTTCGATCCGTCCGGAACTGCTCAGCAACTATCACTCGTACCCTGTTCTCTTCCTGATTCCCGTGCTGGTTGCGGGCAGCCTTGCAGCCATGTTTCTGTACCGGCGAAAAGGCAACGATGTCGCAGCGTTCCTCTCTTCCGCGGCGTATCTGGTCTTCATGCTGGTGGGTGCGGCAGCGGCTGTTTATCCTGTTCTGCTCACCTCCACTACTGATCCGGCGCTCAACATCACCGTATACAACGCCCATGCCGGAGCCTATGCTCTGCACGTCGGTCTGATCTTCTGGACCTTTGGAATGGCGCTGGCCGTGGGGTATTTCATCTTTATCTATCGCATGTTCCGCGGCAAAGTGGGCGAACAGACACGCGGCACCGGATACCTGTAAATCCAGCGGTGCTTTATACTGCTCTGCCGTGCCGAGCGAGGACATACTCACCCAATCACCGCCCGACCCCGATCTGCGCCTCGCCTACGGCAAGGATGCGAACCAGTTCCTCGATATACGCGTCTCTCATGCGAACGGGCCGCATCCGGTCGTGCTTTTCATTCACGGCGGCTACTGGCGCGCGAAGTACGATCTCACATATGCAGGCCATCTTTGCCACGCTTTGCAACAGGCCGGCATTGCCACATGCAACGTCGAATACCGCCGTGTGGGCAATCCGGGCGGAGGATGGCCGGGAACCTTCGCCGACATTCGCAGCGCGTACCATTTTCTTCACAGCGATGAAGCGAAATACAAGCTTCAGCAATTCGATCTCACTCGCCTCTGCGTTGCCGGACACTCCGCAGGCGGCCAGCTCGCCCTCTGCCTTGCTGCGCATGAGCCGACGATCACTCGCGTGCTCTCGCTTGCCGGCGTGCTTGATCTGGGTCGCGCATGGGAGTTGCACCTGAGCAACGATGCTGTTGCGGGCTTTCTCGGCGGTTCTCCAAACGATGTTCCCGATCACTACCATGAAGCCTCGCCCGCCGAACAGCAAATCATGGCAACGCAAATTCTGATCCACGGCACTGCCGATGCTGACGTTCCTTACGAGCTCAGCAAAAACTATGCAGATCGAAAGAATGCCGCCGGAGAAAACGGAGAGCTCGTTACAATGCCGGGCGTCGGCCATTTCGAACTCGTCGATCCCGAGTGGGAGCAGTGGAGCCGCGTCCGGGACCTGTTCCGCTCTCTGATCGGAAGTTGAACACTCGCGCGGTTACGAAGCGGCCCTGGAAGACATGCGATGCAGCATGAGCCGCAGCAGATCACTGCGCGCTACAATCCCAACCGGTATCTTGCCTCTCATGACCGGAACGCGATGAACGTGCCTTTCCAGCATTTTCTCCAGCACCAGTTCCACCGTCTCGCCTTCGTCAACGGTTACCACATCGTGCTGCATGATTTCAGAAACCGGGGTCAGGCGGGCTCTGGCGTAGATCCGTTCCACGCCATCCTGGGGCAGCCATTCGCCCAGGACCTGCG
>JBLMYN010000448.1:0-18286 GCA_050258305.1 Actinomycetota bacterium | reverse complement strand
AAAATCGCCGGCGTCTGTCTCGGTTTTGCCGAGTATTTCGATCTCGACGTTGCCCTGGTCAGGATCGTCTGGCTGGTTTGCTCCATCTTCGGGCTTCTGGGCGTAATCGCCTACGCGTCCGCATGGATCGTCGTGCCGGAAGAGCCTCTGGCTCTTGCCGCGGCGCCCGCTGCCGAGCCCAATAAAGCCGCAAACGTGTGACCGCGTCCAGGAATATCGCCTGAAGCTCACTTTTGCGCCATCAGCTCTCTTGTCTGGTCCAACATTTTCTGCGCGACGGCCGCGTTTGGCCCGCTCGGATATTTCTTCAGATACGTCTGCAGGTCTGACGTGGCATTCTCATACAACTTAAGTCCCATGTTCACCTGAGCCCGAATGAGCAGAATTGCCGGATATTGCTCTGGAACCAGCGATTGAGCTCGGTCCAGCGCCCGCAGCGCTGACTGGTAATCCGCCTTCCCAACGTACGACCGCGCCATCTCGAAATAGGTCTGCCACGAATCCGGCGCCAGTGATTCACCGCGTTGCAGCGTTTGCAGCGCCTGGTCGAAGTTGGCTTGCATATTCAACGCAGAGCCGAGCACCGTGTACGCCAGAGCATAATTGCCGTCGCTTTGAATCGCCTTGTGCAAATCCTGGATTGCTCCATGCGGATCGCTGGAAAGGTTCAGGATTGCCCGCAACGTGAGCGCATCCGCATAGTTGGGAGCAAGCTCAAGCGCGCGGGCCAGGTGTTTCCTGGCATCGTCCAGTTTGAGCTTTGCGCCGGCTTCCTGCGCCTTTTGAAATTCATTCCGGGCTTTCTCCGGGACCTTGTATTGCGCAACCGAAATTGTGTTCCCTGTGATTCCGGCCTGGCTGTTGTTGACCGCCATCCGCAGGTTCACTGATGTCCTGAACGCGCTCACATCGACCCGTTCTTCCGCTTGCGAGATCCCGAGCAGAGCAACCACTCTGTAGAGCCCCTGCGGAACCGAGCCGAAGTTGAATCCGCCGGCCGCATTTGTATACGAGGAACTCACGACGCTTCCATTCCGGTCGCGCAGCTCCACTCGCGCGTTGCTGATTGGCTTGCTGGTCATTGCGTTCACCACCGTTCCATCGAGCGTGGCATCGCCATCGCCGAAGCGAGGTGAAAAGTCATTGCTGCGGCCGTGCATCCCAGGCATTCCTGCAATTTGGGCAAAACAGACTGAAGTGAGTAAAGTGAAAGAGAGTGCTGGAAACCAAACCCGTCGAGCCATGTCCTACCTGCTAATCTAAAAGGTGAGAAGAGGAATTCCTCAGGAATGGCTGGCAGGAACCTGTACTGCGGTGTTACCTCTTGCTGCTGTAGAAGTAAGATGTGGACTAAGTACGGAAGTTGTCCCCGGCCAGAGTCACCGCTGAAAGTTTAATTTCACGGTCGCAGGCAACTCGCAAACTCATGAGCTCAACACATTCGTCCGCCTCAACCGTGATCATCCGTCCCGCGAGAACCGTGCTGGGCTCAATCCGTCTGCCTGGTGACAAGTCAATCTCGCACCGCTACGCAATGCTGGGAGCCATCGCCGAAGGCGTCACCCGGCTCAGCAACTTCTCCACCGGCGCCGATTGCGCCAGCACCCTGGGCTGCGTTCGCCGGCTCGGATGCACCGTGCGCACTGACGGTACTGCGGTTGAGATCGAAGGCCGGCCGCTTCAGGCTCCTGCGCAGAGCCTCGATTGCGGCAACTCCGGCTCAACCATGCGCATGCTCGCCGGCATTCTCGCGGGCCACGACTTCTCCTGCGAGCTGCACGGAGACGCCTCACTCTCCCGCCGTCCCATGGCGCGCGTCATCACTCCCTTGCGCGAGATGGGTGCTGACATTACCGCAGCAGCCGGTGACCGTCCTCCGCTGCACATTCACGGCGGCCGCCTCCGCGCCATCGACTACAAAATGCCCGTGGCCAGCGCGCAGGTGAAATCGGCCGTGTTGTTCGCCGGGCTTTATGCCCAAGGCGAGACCGCGGTGGAAGAGCCCTATCGCACCCGCGACCACTCAGAGCAGGCGCTGCGTGCTTTCGGTGCTCAGTTGAGCCGAAGCCGGAACCGCATCACGCTCCAGGGCGGCCAGAAACTGCATGCCATTGAGGCTGCTGTCCCAGGTGACATCTCCTCAGCGGCATTTTTTCTTTGCGCCGCCGCCATTCTGCCCGGATCGAACCTGGTGATTGAAAATCTGCTGCTCAATCCCACGCGGGCTTCTTTGCTGGACGTGCTTAAGATTCTCGGCGCTCGCCTTTCGGTGATTAATCTCGAAGATCACCACGGCGAACTGGTCGGCACCATGAAGATTGAGCACGGTACTCTCTCGGGCATCACCATCGAAGGCGGCCAATCCGTCGCGCTGATCGACGAGCTTCCTGTGCTCGCCGCCATTGCTCCGTACACTCGCGAAGGAATCGAAATCCGCGATGCTACGGAGCTCCGCGTCAAGGAATCCGACCGTATTGCCCTTGTGGCGCAAAACCTGCGCGCCATGGGCGCCGAATGCGAAGAGCGCCCGGACGGTCTTCGCGTCCCCGGCAACCAGAAGCTGCACGGCGCTGAGATCGACTCCGGCGGCGACCACCGCATTGCCATGGCCTTTGCCATCGCCGCGCTCGGGGCTGAAGGCGAGACATCCATCCAGGGCGCCGACTCGGCGCGTATCTCCTTCCCGGAATTCTTCACCATGCTGGAAGGAGTGGTTGATCGCTGATCGCACCGCTAACCGACTCGGCGCAGGGGCGTTTACGTTTATGTGACACGCTGGCCGGAGACGTCGCTCACGCGGCCCCAACGGCGTGAGCACCTCGTATACGGACGAGTCGCTGCGGGCGCGCTGACACACGTTGTCTATCCGCAACCACGCTCCTGTTTCTTCCGCAAATCGCGATCATCCGCAAAGTAGCTGAATTTCCTGCATTCCTTTGCGTCTGCCGGGATGGACTCCGCTTTGCACTTGCGTAGCTTGCCACTGATGGGAGGCTACTATGGCGCAGGCAACGCAACGTTCCCTCGGAGATCGACTCAGTCCCTGGCTTTTTGCGGCGCTTCTTGTGCTGCTTTCGATATTTTCCGGCACCATGTCCGGGCAAACCGCGGAAAAGCAAGCGCCGCAGGTCGGCGAAGGCTCATTGCTCTACCATACGGCTTCAGGCCAGGACGAGTTGGTGCCGCTCGTGCATACCGATGTCGCGGTGGATGTGCGTGGGCTGGTGGCTGCGGCGACGGTCACGCAGCAGTATGTAAATTCCAGCGGCGATCCCATTGAGGCGACCTACGTTTTCCCGTTGCCGCCGGATGCCGCCGTCTATGACATGGAGATTCGCATCGGTAATCGCGTGATCCACAGCGTGGTACGCGAGCGCGAGGAGGCCAGGCGCACCTATGAAGCCGCCAAATCCCAGGGCAAGCGCGCCGCGTTGGTGGAAGAAGAGCGGCCCAATATCTTCACCGCATCGGTTGCTAACATCATGCCCGGAGACCGCATTGATGTCCGCCTGCGCTACGTTGAGCCGCTCAAGTGGGAAGACGGTCGTGTGCGGCTGGTCTTTCCCATGGTGGTGGGCCAGCGCTACATCCCCGGAACAGACAACATCGGCCACAGTGGCACCGGATGGTCGCCTGACACCTCCCGCGTGCCTGACGCATCACGCATCACACCGCCGGTGTACTCAGGCGCGGCTTCGGCCACCCGCCCGGGCCACGACATTTCTCTTACAGTGGATCTGGATGCCGGATTTCAGACTGCCTCTATCAACTCCGTCTCACACGAAATCAAGGTAAGCCGCCTTTCCAACGGCCGCCAGCGAGTGGAACTCGTGACCGGTTCAACATTGCCGAACCGCGACTTTGTTCTCGAAATCGCGCAGGCCAAAAGCAGCCGCCCGGCCACGGCGCTGTTTCTTTCGCCCGGCAGCAGCTCCGGCAACGGCGGCACCCAGTTCATGCTGGTGGCGTATCCGCCTACGGTTTCGCCGGGCCGGCGCATGCCCGTGGAAATGCTTTACATGATCGACGTTTCCGGGTCGATGGAAGGCACCTCCATAGAGCAGGCTCGTGCGGCGCTGCTGCAGGCGCTGGACAGCCTTACTCCCAACGACCGCTTCGGTATTCTCGCCTTCAGCAGCGGTTATCAGGAGTTCTCGCCGGAACCGCTGCCCGCGACGGGAGCGAACGTGGCCGCGGCCCGACAATACGTACAGGCACTGCAGGCGGGCGGCGGCACGGAGATGCTGCCCGCGCTCATTCACCTGATGCAGAAACCCCAGGCTCCCGGCTATCTCCGCCACATTGTCCTGCTCACGGATGGCGATCTCGGCAATGAAGAAGAAATATTCACCGCGCTGCGGCAGGACCTGGGCAATGCGCGTCTCTACACCATCGCCATTGGGAGCGCCCCCAATTTTTTCCTCGCCACCAAGATGGCGCAGTTCGGGCGCGGCACTTTCACCCAGATTTCCGACAATCGTGAAGTCCAGGACAAGATGACGCATCTGCTTGAGACCATCCAGAGTCCGGTGCTCACGGACGTGAAGCTGTCATTCGAAGGCGTCAACGTCGCTGATGTTTACCCTGCGCGTCCGCCCGACCTCTTCATGAACCAGCCGCTGCTCATTTTCGGCCGGATTTCCCAGGGCACTGCGGGCATGCTTCACCTGACCGCCCGCGCCGGCGATCAGCAGTATGAAACCACCATCCCGTTCGACGCCGCGAGGGCCAGCTTTCATCCCGGCATCACTACGCTGTGGGCGCGGCAGCGCGTGGAAGAGTTGATGGATCGCTGGCGCCAGCAGCCTGATGACAAGAGTCGCGCGCCGATTCGCGCCGCCATCGTAGATCACGCAATCCGCTACCATCTGGTTACCCGCTTTACCTCGCTGGTTGCAGTGGAGGAGATGGTTGTGAATCCCGGAGGTCCGACGAGCACAGCGGCAGTCCCCACGGAGTTGCCGGCAGGGTGGAAGGCAGAAAAGGTGCCTGGCGCGCCCGCCACCGGCACCGCCGACGCCTTTCTGCAAACGCTGGGTCTCACCCTTCTCGTCGCCGGGCTGATCCTGCTGGCTTTTATAACCCGGCTGCGCAGAGGAGAATTGGCATGAAAGCGCTGCGCGTTTCTGCGTTTCTGATCGTCGCGGCTGGGGCTTGTCTTACCGGCCGCGCGCTGTACCTCCATGCCAAAGCAGAGCTTGCGGGCGTGCTGATCCGGCGGGCATGGCGAGAGACGTTGCGATCGGGAAAGCCGCATGCGCCCTGGCCCTGGGCCGATACGTATCCGATTGCTCGTCTTGAGATCCCGCGGCTTGGCTATGACGAAATGGTGCTTGAGGGCGCAACCCCGCGCACGCTGGCCTTCGGTCCGGCGCGATTGCTCGACGGGGCCACTCCGGGGGAACCGGGAAACCTGGTGCTGGCAGGGCATCGCACAAGCTGGTTCCTGCCACTGAAAGACATCGTCAGGGGAGACCGGATCAGGCTCGAATGGTTTGACAGTCGCAGCCACCAACTGCGACAGAGCATCTATCTTGTTTCTGAAATTCGTGTCGTCGATCCGAAAGATACGGCCCTGCTCCAGCCGACGGCGGAAGACGCTTTAACGCTGGTGACCTGTTACCCGTTCGGAAGCCGCCCAACGTCGCCGCAACGCTTTATGGTGCGCGCTACGCCCGTGCTGGTGGGTGCAGATGTGCCGGTTGCGTCACTACGCTGATCAGTCCGCGATCCTGCTTACTGTCTCTGCCAGGTCATGTCCACCTTTACAGGGATGTCATTCTTCACGGGCATGGTCAACAGCGATGGCGGATCGATCTTGAAGTCGGAGAGCCGGGCGGGAATCGTCCCGGTGATGTGCGTCTGGTTTCCCTGAGTCGCAACCTGGAAGGGTACCTGCTTGTATTCAGCTTTCTGGCCGGCAAACTGGATTTCAAGATCGGCGTGGATGGTTGAAGAAGCAGCCGCAGTTTCCGGCAGCTTGGTCCGCACGGTCACCATGGGATACATTGCGCCGCGGGTGACCTGCAGCATGTGCAGATCGCGGTTGCTGTCCCCCGAGTCAAATGACTTTACCGGCACGGCAATCAGGAAGTCGCATTCGCCGTTGTGGCAAATTCCTTTGCCTCGCGCGGCATGGCTCACGCCGTCCACCTGGTGCAGCGGATGCGAGACGTGATAGCTGAGAGCACTCTGGGTTAGCGCCCAGTGCGTATCCGCGGCAAAAGCGGACGTTGCCGCGAGCAGGATAAACAGGAATATTTTTTTCGTCATAAAGAATTCAGAACTTGACTGATACCGCGAGCATGGCGGCTCCATAGGCTCCGGCTGTAATAAGGGCTACCGGGAGATGAGCGGAAGCAATGCCATGAACTCTTTCGCCGCGGCTCTTCTGGTTGAATGCAATGGCACCAAGAATTGGGGTAAGGATCATGCCCGGACCGTGAATCCAGGCCAGTGCCTTATGCCAGCGAATCTGCCCCCGCGTTTGCGTTCCTGCAATGCGTGGCGCGCGAATGGCGAAGTAAGCGGTGGCAATATACATGCCTGCAGCCGAGGCGCCGATGGCCGCATGCAGATCGCGCGAGGTGGAGCTGGTGTTGCGGCCTCCAGCGCCGGCCGAGCTGATCACCGCTGCGGCAAGCGGGATGGCGGTGATCAAACCAAGGCGCTGGTGAATTTTGAGCATGTGCGTTCGCTTGTCGAGCAGCGCCTGTTCCTTGGCGTTGCTCCGCGTTTCCGAGCCCGGAAACCCCAGGTCCTGCAGGCTGGGCTCTGTTTCGGCCGGCTGCTTTTGTGCTGGAGCCGGAGCGCTCGGCAGCTGGCCCGCCGCAGGCGATGGCGTTTTCGCGCCCGGTTGTTCCTGGGCCGGAGACGCGGCCAGCGCAAAATCCATACTCTGGTTTGCACCTGGGCTGAGCGTTACGTTAGCTGATTTCGGCTCCAGTCCCTCGGCTTTAATGGAGATCTCGTAATCTCCCGGCGCAAGTTTGGAAATGGAATAAAGTCCGGTTGCGTCCGTTTGTGTTTCCGTCGATTCGCCTGTGCCAGCATTCCTGACGGAGACTTTGGCGCCCGGCAGCGCGGCTCCTGAAGGACCGGTGATTTTGCCGGATAGGGTGGCGCTCTCCACAGGAGCGGAGGCTTGCGCTGACAGGGGTTCTGAGGCCAGCAGGGGAAGCAAAATCCCAACGACCAGAACAAGGCCAACTACTCTCGTTTTCATCCGTCTCCTCACTTCCCGATTTCTGTAATCATGAGGACGTGCTGCAATAACAGACGAGTGTACTCGTGCCAATAAACTTCGGTTGTAAAGAAATCGTAAGACGAATGTTTTTACCTTGAAAGGATACCGGCCTGGCGGGTTCGCCAGACGCTTAACAAAGGCGTGTCAGTACTTCACAATCGCCGCTAACGACTTGGGATCAAGACTGGCTCCGCCAACCAGAGCTCCGACGATTTAGCTTTGAGACATGAGCGCTTTTGCATTCTCCGGCTTAACACTGCCGCCGTAGAGAATACGCATCTGAGTAGCGACGCCTTCGCCAAAGGTATTTTCTGCTTCGCGACGAATCACCTGGTGGGCTTCCACCGCGACCTCCGGCGTCGCCGTCTTTCCTGTGCCGATGGCCCAAACGGGTTCGTAGGCGACGACGATTGGGATGGCTTCGCCTCCTGAAATCTCGCGGAATGCGATGCTGCACTGCCGGCGCAGCACGTCGTCGGTCAGCCCGGCTTCGCGCTCCTGGATCATCTCGCCTACGCACACAATGGGCTTCAGTCCGGCCGCGAGCGCGGCGCGCAGCTTGAGATTGACAGTGTCATCGGTCTCGGCGAAGTATTGTCGCCGTTCAGAATGGCCGATGATCACGTGCGTGCATCCAGCGGCCAGGAGCATTCCTGCTGAGATCGCGCCCGTATAGGCGCCTTCCTTTTCCCAGAACATGTCCTGCCCGCCTACGCCAATGTCGCTGCCCTGGACCGCTTCCACCACGGCCGGAACATCGGTAAAGGGAGGGCAGAGAACAATCTCGTCTCGCGAATGTCCCCAGGCCAGTGGCAGGAAGGCAGAGACAAAGTCCCGGGCCTGCTGCGGTGTCTTATGCATCTTCCAGTTTGCAGCAACGAGTTTTTTTCTCATGAAACGGCTTCAGCCTTGACTTGAATGTGTGGAAACGCTGAACTCAGTTCCTGCGCGGCCCGTTCGTAGGCGGCAAAGGTTTCGCTATCGAAGAGCACAAAGCGCGCCAGGAGCACAGATTGCGCCTCTTGCAGCAGTTCAGCCACCGTCCGCACTGCAATATTGGCGGCTTGCCGGACCGGATACCCGAATGCTCCGGTTGAAATGGAAGGAAAGCTTACGCTGGCGCAATGCAGGCGGCCTGCCTCTTCGATTGAGTGGCAGTAGCAGCTCTCGAGAATTTGCGGCTCGTTCTTGTTGCCGCCCTGCCAGACGGGACCCACCGTGTGAATTACGTACCGGGCAATCAATTTTCCGCCGGACGTGCTCACCGCCTGTCCCGGAGGAAGCGGCCCGCGCAGATCACGGAGCTTGCGGCATTCGGCCAGCAATTGCGGGCCGGCAGCGCGATGAATGGCGCCATCCACGCCTCCGCCGCCCAGCAGGGAAGAGTTGGCTGCGTTGACAATGGCATCGGTCGTTTCTTCAACAATGTTGCCTTGCACCAGCTCAAGACTGGCTCTTCCGCCGATTCTGTACCGTGCTTGTCGCGCCATGATCTCACTTGTTGGTAAGCGCTTCCACTCCGGGCAGGTTCTTGCCTTCCAGGAACTCGAGCGACGCACCGCCTCCCGTAGAGATGTGGGTGATCTTGTCCGCTACACCGGATTGATGAACGGCAGAAACAGAATCGCCCCCGCCGACGATTGAGGTCGCTTTCTGGTTCGCTGCCACGGCCTGTGCGATCTTCATTGTGCCTTTGGCGAACGGCGCCATTTCGAAAACTCCCATGGGACCGTTCCAGACAATCGTTTTCGCTCCGCCAATCTCTTTTGAAAATGCCGCTACAGTTTCCGGTCCAATATCCAGGCCCATGCGGTCGTCAGGAATGCCGGCATCCGTGCTGACGGTTTGAGTGGCTGCCGCAGCGTCCATTTTTTCCGCGATCACGTGGTCCAACGGAAGCAGCAGCCGTACATTCCTGCGCTGTGCCTCGGCAAGCAGTTCCTTCGCCAGCTCAATTTTGTCTTCTTCCACCAGCGACTTGCCCACCTTTTTCCCCTGAGCCTTAAGGAATGTGTAAGCCATGGCGCCGCCGATCAGCAGAGCGTCAACCTTCGCGAGAAGATTGCGGATCACATCAATCTTGTCTGAAACTTTGGCTCCGCCAATGATGGCCACGAACGGTTTCTCCGGATGGCTCACCGCCTTGCCCAGATATTCCAGCTCTTTCTGCATCAGCAATCCGGCGGCCGCCTTGTCCAGAAATTTCGTGATTCCCACGGTTGAGGCGTGGGCCCGGTGCGCCGTGCCGAACGCATCGTTCACGTACACATCCGCCAGCGCGGCCAGCGCGCGGGAAAATTTCTCGTCGTTGGCTTCCTCTTCCGGATGAAAGCGCAGGTTCTCGAGCAACAATGTCTGGCCCTTTTCCAGCCGGTTGGCCATCTCCTCAGCCGCCAGCCCGATGCAGTCCGGAGCAAACCCGACGTTGCAGCTCCTCCCCAGCTTCTGGTCAAGCAGAATGCGCAACCGTTCGGCCACAGGCTTGAGGCTCATTTTCATGTTGACCTTGCCTTTGGGCCGGCCCAGATGCGAAGCCAGGATGAGGCGGGCGCCTTTTCGCAGCGCGTACTCGATGGTCGGCAGCGTCTCGCGGATGCGCGTATCGTCAGTGACCCGCCCATCTTCGGAGAGCGGAACATTGAAGTCCACGCGCATGAATACGCGCTGGCCGTCCAGATAAAGGTCTTGTATGGAAAGCTTTGCCGTTTCTACCGAGACAGTTGCCATGTGCCGTTCTCCTTTCAGAAGTTTAGAGACCTTTCTTTGCCAGGAACTGGATCAGATCGCGAACGCGGCAGGAGTATCCCCACTCATTGTCGTACCAGGAAATTACCTTCACGCAATTCCCGCCGACCACGCGGGTGAGGGAAGCATCCACGATTGACGACCGCTCGTCGCCGCGGTAATCGACCGACACCAGTTCGGCTGTTTCGTAGCCCAGAATTCCTTTCATGGGCCCATTCGCCGCCGCCAGCAAGGCCTTGTTCACATCCTCAACAGTAGTACTCTTTTCGACAAAAGCCACCAAATCGACCACTGACACGTTGGGCGTGGGCACGCGCATGGCAAAACCGTCGAGCTTTCCCTTGAGGTCGGGCACAACGAGATGCAGCGCTTTGGCCGCGCCGGTGGAGGTCGGGATCATGGAAATGGCAGCAGCCCGGGCGCGGCGGAGGTCCTTGTGGGGAAAATCCAGGATCACCTGATCATTGGTATAGGAATGAATGGTGGTCATCGTGCCGGCTTTGATGGTGAAGCTGTCATGAATCACCTTGGCCACCGGCGCCAGGCAGTTCGTGGTGCATGAAGCGTTGGAGACAATGTGGTGTTTCGCAGGATCGTACTTGCCGTCATTCACGCCCAGGACAATCGTGACGTCCTCGTTCTTTGCAGGCGCCGAAATGATGACCTTCTTTACCGGTCCGCGCAGGTGCGCTTTGGCCTTTTCCGCATCAGTGAACTTTCCGGTGGATTCCACTACGATCTGCGCGCCGACTGATTCCCAATTCAGAGCCGCCGGATCCTTTTCCGAAAAGACCCGGATCGACCTGCCGTTAATGCGAATGCAGTCGCTGCCCGCCTGAATGTCATGTTTAAGATTGCCGAGAATCGAATCGTACTTAAGAAGATGGGCGAGTGTCGCCGGGCTGGTGAGATCGTTGACGGCTACGAATTCCATAGTGGGATCATCGATTGCCGTGCGCAGAACATTGCGCCCGATTCGGCCAAAACCATTGATGCCGACCTTGATTGCCATAGGTAGAATTCCTCCAAAAAGTTCCGCGGCTTTGAAAAGTGAGTTGATGGGAACAGGAGACGCGCGGATGCCCGTTGAAACTCTTCAGGTTAGCAAACATGGTTTGATCCACGCAATGGCGCAGACGGACGCTGGCCCTGGCCTGTGATGAAGATCACATCGCCCGCAGGAGTGATTGTGGTCGGCTCAAATGAACTGACTGCCAAAAAACGGGCCGCGGGGCCCCGCATTCCCGCGGCATTTGTGATTGCCCGCTGGTATTGCAGATTTAGGAGGCGTTACAAATTCCCGCTCGCCTCAGTTCGCTCAGCCATCGGCCCCCGCTTGGACGCATGGCCGTAACACTTTCTTTTGCACGACTCTCGCAGAAGCTTCGAGCCGCTTCAGCAGGTTGTTCTTTAGAGGCCTCTGCTGAAGCGACTGGAATCTCTGCTTTGAGCCTTAGGGTTCCCTCGTACCGGAAATCGCTCGGCCAGGCCGGTACGCTTACTCGTTGCGCGGTGTCGCAGTCTTTTCAGCGGGTTCCTCGAAGAGGAACATCGCTCGGGCCTGGGCGGGGACATTTCAGCCGGCAGGTCCTGGCTGCGGGAGCCAGCGCAACATTGGCGCAAATGCGCCGTTGCTGAAACCCATTCCTGCCACAAAAAGCAGGGACAATCTCTGCCGGGATCAACGAAGTGGCTTGGGGGAGGGTTGCGGACGGAATTATAGCAAGTTGCCTCTGGACTGCAAGCAGAAACTGGAGAAACATCAGGATGGCCATCTTTATGCCGGATCCGCCTGGCAGCCTCGTAAGAGTTCGCCCGCGCCGTGCCTCCTGCGAGGGTGCCAGAGTGGAAACTAGCGGCGAAGTTGCAAGTTGTTGTATTCGTGTGTTACACACGAGTCATGCGCAACTGGATGCGCGAGCGCATGAAGCGCCGTAAAAAAAAGCAAGAGAACGAAGCTGAGGCCACGGGCAAAGTAGGGCAGCAAAAGCCGCCGGTGGACGAGCACCATCCCGAGCCCATCATCCCTACGTATGAGGATTCGGAGCCCGAGTCGGCTGCCTCAGCTGTCGATGCTGAGCCACAACCGGTTGTCGAAGACAGCCGTATGGAGACGGAAATCCAGCCGGATCAACCGTCCACGCCTGCCCCTGAACAACGCCCAGTGCAGGCTGCCAAGGGAGCACGGCCGCCCAAAGGGGTGGTGGTGCTGGCCATCGGGTTGCCCGGCTCGGGCAAAAGCACCTGGTTCCGGCGTCGGGGCGTTACGCCCCTTTCCAGTGACATGCTGCGGTCCATCCTTTTTGACGACATTACCGAGCAGCGCTATCAGGGTCTGGTCTTTTCCACGCTTCGATCCCTGCTTCGGGCCCGCTTGATCGCCCGCATGCCATGGAATTACGTTGATGCCAGCAATCTCTCGTCGCATGAGCGCCGGCAATGGATCAAGATGGCCAAGGGCTTCGGGTATGAAGTTCATGCTGTCTTCTTTGATGTGCCGCTTGAAGTCTGCCTGGAACGGAACCGCAGACGCGAACGGCAGGTAAAGGAAGAGGTAGTCCAGCGCATGGCTGCCAAGCTCAAACCCCCGACGTTTGAGGAGGGGTTTGCGAAAGTCACAGTTGTACGGGTCAAAAAAGCGGCCTCCGCAGGCGAGGACTTGGCTGAAGATTAGGTGTTTCAGGGTGTTATCCGCCTACAAAAGAAAGCAGCCCAAAGATATACAGCCATAGCACCGCCATAAAATGCCAGTACCAGCTTGTCACTTCTACTGCAATCTGTCTGGCTTCAAAGCGATGTTTGACCCAGGCTCCTCCGGCTGCGAAGAGCAGCGCAATCAGCCCTCCGGCCAGGTGAACGGCATGTGTCCCCGTGAGCACAAAGAAAAATGAACGGCTCGGATTGGCCTGGGCAAACAGTCCCTGGGCTCGCAGCCTGCTCCAGATCAGCATTTGCCCGCCAAGAAATCCGAAGCCGAGAAGCAGAGTTATGCCCAACCAGGGCAGGTCGCCTCTTTTCTTCGGGGCCTGAATTCCGAGGGCATGAAACTCTGACTCCCGAGCCAGGCGCCTGCGGGCCATCTCGAGGGTAAAGCTGCTCAAGAGCAGAAGCGTGGTGTTGATCCACAATTGCTGGTAGGGCAGATGCACGGGCCGCCAGTCGCTGATGAATTCTCTGAGCTGGGGATCGTACCGGCCCATGCTTTGCCGCATTACATAAACCGCTGTCAGGCAGATAAACAGCGTTGAGACCGAGATGATGCACAGGAACATGGCCACGCGGTAGCGGCGCAGCTTTTCATTGCGCGAGAGCCATCCTCCCCGTTCGTTGTGGTCGCCATCATCGCCTCCGCCGTATCCGCGACGGTGCGGTATTTTTCCCGGCCCTCCTCCACCCAGTTTGGGCTTGCGCTCCAGATCAACGTGTTCGCCGGCAATGGGCATACTAGGTCAGATGGGTTTCAGAGGTTTCGGGTGGCTGATGCATTCTGGGGCAAATAGTCGGCTTGCATCCCCGGGACGCTGTACTCATACGGACCATGGTTAACTTCCGGTTTCGTTCCGGCAAAGCCCTCGACTGGCGTAGGCGAAGGCAGTGTCCACTCCAGGGTGGTGCAATCCCACGGATTCTCACCGGCGGCCCGGCCCTTGAACATGCTCCAGAACAAATTCACCAGAAAAATCAGCTGTCCTGCGATGGTGACCACGGCAGCGATCGTAATGAACCGCTGCAGCGGCTCCATGGCAGAGACATATTGTACGCCTGTCAGCTCCGAGTAGCGTCGTGGATGTCCCGCCGCTCCCAGCAGGTGCATGGGCATGAAAATGGCGTATGCCCCTACGAAAGTAATCCAGAAATGGATGGCCCCCAGGCGCTCATTCATCATCCGGCCAAACATCTTAGGAAACCAGAAATGCGTTGCGGCAAAGATCCCAAAAAGGCCGGCCATGGCCATAATCAGGTGGAAGTGGGCGACTACGAAGTACGTATCGTGCAGGTAAATGTCGAGCGAGGGTTGCGCCAGGATCGGCCCGGTCAGCCCGCCCGCGACGAATAACGATACGAATCCGGCGGAAAACAAAAATGGCGCGCTGAACCGGGGTTTTCCCCCGTAAATGGTACCCAGCCAGT
Organism: Actinomycetota bacterium; assembly: GCA_050258305.1. Taxonomy (GTDB): domain Bacteria; phylum Acidobacteriota; class Terriglobia; order Terriglobales; family Acidobacteriaceae; genus Angelobacter. Next base: position 4,164 of record JBLMYN010000448.1, on the reverse strand, counting down.
TGAATACTTTGATGGCCGAGGGGACCGCAATCGCCGTTGTCAGGGTGGAAAAGGTAAATCCCACATATGGATTCATGCCGCTCACAAACATGTGGTGTCCCCAGACCATGAATCCCATGGCTCCGATGGCAATGGTGGCGCCGACCATGGCCTTGTAGCCAAAAACCGGCTTGCGGCTGAAGACTGACAACAGGTGCGAGGTCAGTCCCATTCCCGGCAGGATGGCGATGTATACCTCGGGATGGCCGAAAAACCAGAACAAATGCTCCCACAGCAGCGGTGATCCGCCGTTGTGTGCCGTAATGGCACGCCCGCTCACAATGAGTCCGCCGGGCACAAAAAAGTTCGTTCCCGCATGGCGGTCGAGCATCAGCAGCAGTAATGCCGCTATGAGCACACTGAATGCCAGCAGGCTGAGAATTGCCGTGACAAACCAGGTCCAGCAGGTCAGAGGCATGCGCAGCCATCGCATGCCCGGCGCGCGCTGCTTCACCGTGGTAGTAACGAAGTTGATCGCGCTCATCACCGAACCGATGCAGAAGAGGCCAATGCTGATCAGCCAGAGATCGGTTCCCAAACCTTGCCCTGGGCCGGCAGCCGCGATGGCGCTTAACGGCGGATACTGCGTCCAGCCCGCAACCGAGGCTCCGCCGGGAACGAAAAATGCCGAGATCAGGACGAAGAACGATACCAGCGTCGTCCAGAAGCCAAGCATATTCAGCCAGGGGAAAGCCATGTCTGAAGACCCGAGTTCCAGCGGCAGGAAGTAGGTGCCGAACCCGTTCTGCGGGACCGTGGACAGCACAAAGAAGACCATCAGCGTTCCATGAATGGTCAGATACCCGAGATAATCTTCCGGCTTGATCTCTCCGATGAGGGGAATGATGGCTTTGGGCCAGACCAGGTGGATCCGCATCAGCAGCGAAAGCCCGCTGCCCACCAGCACAGCCGCCAGCGACAGGAAAAAGTATTGCAGCCCGATCACCTTGTGATCGGTGCTGAAAACATAGCGCCGCAGGAATCTTCTGGTGGCGGGAGGAGCCGTGATGGGGGAACGTTCCTGCATGAAACTAAACTTTTGAAACTACTCTTGCGTTTCGCGGTCTTTGAGCCAGGCTGCAAATTGCTCTTCTGTCACTACCCGCAGCAGAGCGCGCATGCGGTAGTGGCCCATGCCGCAAAGTTCGGCGCAGGCAATCTCATAATTCCCAACCTTCGTCGGGCGAAGCCGCGTCCGAATGGTCATTCCCGGTACGGCGTCCTGCTTAAAGCGCATGGCGGGAATGAAGAGGCTGTGGATTACGTCCTGTCCGTGCAGATCGAGTTCCACTTCGCGTCCCACCGGCAACACCAGCGAGCTTGAGACTACGTCGTCGCGTCCGGCAGGATCGTTCGGATCGATTCCTAAGCCGTTGCCTTCGTAGGGCTTGGAATACTTCTGCGCGTCCACACGGCCGAAGACTCCGTCTGGCCCAGAATAGCGAAAATACCACAGAAACTGCGCACCGGTTACCTCCACTTTCAGCGCGCCGGAATCCGGATCGTGCAGCCGCATGCTTGACCACACCTGTCCGCCGGAAAAGTGGAACCAGAAGAAAATGGCCGCTACCGCGGTGGTCCAGGCCAGTTCCATACGCCAGTTTCCCGGGTAGTAGCTGGACTTCTTTCGCCGCCACGAGCGCAGGATCAAGAAGAGGAGCACAATTTGCGCGGCGATAAAGAGTCCCCCCAGCAGCCAGAAAGCTGTACGGAACTCATGGTCGACGCGCGGTGCGTAACCCGAGGCGCCGGCAGGGAACCACCATGGGTGCGCCACAAACAGATACACGGTCCCGACAGTCACCAGCAGCAGCGCGAGCAGAAGCGCAATGGCCATTATCGTGGTCGGTCTCCGTTGCCCAGCATTTTAAGGAATTCCTCGTGCACGCGGGTATCGGGTGAAAGCTCGGGGTGAAAAGTGGCGGCCATGATCCGGCCCTGCCTGACAAGCACCGGATCACCGCTTTCGCTTGCCAGCACTTCCACATCTTTTCCTGTCCCAACGATTTTGGGCGCACGGATAAAGACCATCTCCAGCGGCCCGCCGCCGAATTTGGTTAGTGCGGTCTTGATGGAGCTGTCGATCTGCCGCCCGTAGGCATTACGGCGGATGCGTATGTCCAGCGCACCCAGCGACTGTTGCGGAGGATTCTCCACTTCTTTCGCCAGCAGGATGGCGCCCGCGCAGGTGCCGAGTGTTGGTTTGGTGCTGACGAAATTGCGCAGCTTTTCCAGGAAGCCGTGCTCGACGAGAAAATTCAGAAACGTACTGGATTCACCGCCGGGAATCACGATGGCATCAATGGCATCGAGCTGTTCCGGCTTGCGTACCAGCATGACCTGAGCGCCCAACTGTTCGAGACGGGCCTTGTGGGCTTCATAATCACCCTGGATTGCGAGGACGCCTATCTTCATGGAAACTTCAAATCTACCACGGAGACACGGAGACACGGAGGAAGAGAAAAGGTAATGAGAAGCTTAAATGCGCATTCAAACCCGCGAGGGAACTGTGAATTCACAAACAAGCAAGAAAATCGCCCAATCCGCGCTCATCCGCGTAGATCCGCGGTAGATGGTTTTCCCGTGCCTTCGTGGTGGGTGTGGTTCTCACCAACCCCTTGTCTGCAGCATATCCGCTTCGGTCATCGCCGCCACAGCCAGGCCTTTCATCGCGCCGGTCAGATCTTCACTGACTTCAAGTAAAACTTTAGGATCGTCAAAGTGCGTGGTGGCGCGGACAATCGCACGGGCACGTTTTTCCGCCTCAGCAGGCTCACAGAAGTTGATGGAATCCGCCATGAAGATTCCCGAGCCGACAAACACCGCCTCGGCGCCAAGCTGGCGAACCAGGGCCGCATCGGCCGGAGTGGCAATGCCGCCGGCAGAGAAGTTGGGCACAGGCAGCTTGCCGGTTTTCGCCACCATGCGCACCAGCTCGTACGGAGCCTTCAGCTCTTTGGCCTGAGCATAAAGTTCTTCTTCAGAAAGAACGGTTAACTGCTTCATTTCACGCACGATCTGCCGCAGGTGTTTGACGGCGTGTACCACGTCTCCGGTACCGGCTTCACCCTTGGTGCGGATCATGGCCGCGCCTTCAGCAATGCGCCGCAGAGCCTCGCCCAGATCGCGCGCGCCGCAGACGAACGGAGTCTTGAAGGCATGCTTGTCAACATGGTGGGCTTCGTCCGCCGGCGTGAGCACTTCGGATTCGTCGATGTAATCAACGCCCAGTTCCTGCAGGATCTGCGCCTCAGCAAAGTGACCGATGCGGCATTTGGCCATCACCGGGATGGAGACCTCCGCCATGATTTCGCGGATCTTCTTGGGCGATGCCATGCGGGCCACACCGCCCTGAGCGCGGATCTGCGCGGGAACCCTCTCCAGCGCCATTACCGCCGCCGCTCCGGCCTTTTCCGCGATACCCGCCTGTTTGGCGTCGGTCACGTCCATGATCACGCCGCCCTTCAGCATCTCTGCCAGGCCGGTCTTGAGCCGTAATCCTGTGCTGCCGTTTGATTGAGACATAGCGAACTCCTAACCCCGTGACTCCTGCGTCACGCTGAAACCTGTGGGTGAACCCCCTATTTTACCGCGTTATCACGCACTCATGCTGCAGCTACTTTCGCGCAAATATTCGATTCACCCGCCGCGGGGCGGGATTCGAGCACTGCTCTAGTCCTCCACGTTCAGGTGTCTGGCAAACATCTTCGCGATGTCGACCACGACAAAAACTCCGGTGCTGCGGGCCAGCACCTCACCTTTCTCATTGGCAATCTGGGCCACGTTGGTATGCTCGCGCCCTTTCACCTTCTGCTCCCATCCGGTGACGGTCAGCGGCTGCCGCAGCGGCACGGGCTTGAGGTATTCGATATTCATCGAACGCGTGAGCGCCACCACGCTGCGGAACTTGTTCACCTTGCCCATCGCCTCGTCAAGGATTGTTGCGATAATCCCGCCGTGCGCGTGTCCCGGAGGCCCCTGCAAATGCCGCGGCAGCCTGAATTTGCAGAAGGTGCGGCGCGTCTCTTCATCGGAATAAAATTTGAGCCGCATCCCTTTGGGATTGTCCCTGCCGCAGCCAAAACAATAGTTCTGCAGCGGATGCGACTTTTTGCCATGAACAAT
>JBLMYN010000447.1:0-4691 GCA_050258305.1 Actinomycetota bacterium | reverse complement strand
AAGCGACATTATGGGATGGAGTCCGAGCACGGCGGTACGCATGACAAAACGTTACGGGCACATTGGACACTCAGCACGTCGTGAGGCAGTTGACAGACTGGCAAATGCGACTGTTTTTGATGCGAAGGGGGCACAGAAGTGGGCACAGGAACACAGTGCAGTAATAGCTCAGGAAGCGCAAGCGCCTGAAAAGAATGGCTCCTCAGGTAGGACTCGAACCTACAACCCTCCGGTTAACAGCCGGATGCTCTGCCATTGAGCTACTGAGGAGTGGATGACCGGCCATCATGCAGACAGCCGGATTGAGTTGTCTTCATCAAGATAGCACAAAAACGCGCGGCGCGGTCAGCGCAATGTAACCGGAAAAGCAGCAAACGAAGGTAATCTGCGCAAAAACACCCCATGTCCTTCGGCGGCGGACTGAAGGCTCTTAGATTAACCAGTGACTTTTCGTTTCAATGCGCGCAGCAGGAAGCGGGCCTTATCGCGGAACGGGAAGCTTTGCATTGCGGTTTTGACCACGCCCTGGGTGAAGCGAGTTCGTTTTGAATAGTCAATGCGAACGTCCACGATCACGGGCTGGTTCATTTCTGCAGTGGCGAGCGATTCGGAAATGCCGGCTGCAACCCCGGCGTCGTTCTCAATACAAATGTAACGCGCGCCGACCGCGTCAGCGATTCCCTTCAGTCGGAGGTCGCCAAGCGTGGTGCAGGACTTGCGGTTGTAGGGGATCTCCTGCCCCTGAGAAATCTGGCTCAGTTCGCCGTCGTTAAAGACAAAGTAGACAATGTGCAGCCCGAGATTCACCGCAGTGATCGTTTCAAGGCCGGTCATGAGGAACGCGCCATCGCCTACAATGCTGACCACCTGGCGCTCAGGATTGGCAAGCTTTGCGCCGACGGCAGCCGGCACGGCATAGCCCATGGAATTGAAATCCGTGGGCGAGATAAACGTCCGCGGGCGACGCACTTCATACAGTTCGGCGGCAAGGAAGGTGTGATTGCCGTCGTCCACCGTCATGATGGCGTCATCGCTGAGCTGGCGGCGCAGATCGGCGAAGAACAGAGCTGGATTCACACGCTCGGTTTTCAGGCGACGCCATTCTTCGCGGTACGCGGCCTTGTCACGCGCAATGCGGGCTTCTACGTCTGCTCTACGCTGCCTGCAGTCAGGAGCATGGGATTCCAGCCGCGCCAGGAGCTGCGGCACAATCAGGCGTGAATCGCCAACCAGTGCGACCTTCGCGGGAAAGTTGCGCCCAATCGCCTGCGGAGAGATATCAACGTGGATCAGGTTTTCAGGAACAGGACAGCCAAAGCTGCCGGTGGGAATCTCGCCGAAGCTGAGGCCGATGGCCACAAGACAGTCGCAGTGGGCGAAGGCATTCTCTGCCGCAGGAACCGCGGCGCGGCTGAATCCCATTCCGGTATGCAAAGGATGGTTGCCGGGAAAAGCTGAAAGCCCCTGCAAAGTGGTGGAAACAGGAGCACCTAGCAACTCGGCGATCTTCTCGATCTCTGCCGTGGCATCCACCGCGCCCCAGCCGACAAAGATGGCGGGAGATTTCGCGGCACAGAGCAGATCCACGGCGGAGTCCAGCTCGCGCTCACAGTTGACCGGCTCCGGAACCGGCGGATCAAAAATGGGAACTTCATCCACATGCTGGCTGAACAACTGCAGGTTGACCGGGATCTCCACCAGCACCGGCCCGGGCACGCCGCTTACGGCCGTCCGATACGCCTCAAAAATCACGGGCACAATCTCGCGATGCTCGGCAATTTTCCACGAGCGCTTCACAATTCCATCCACCAGCCGTTGCTGATCAATCCCGTGGAGTTGATATCCGAACTTGACGTCAGTGCGCGGGCCGCCGGTGATAACCAGCAGCGGAATGCCGTCAAGATATGCCTCACCGATCCCGCTCATGGCGTGCGTGACACCTGCCGCAGGCACGATGACGAGGCAGCCAACCTGGCCTTTGCCGGTGCGGCTGACCGCATCCGCCGCAAACGCGCCGCAGCACTCATGCGTGGGCAAAACCGGCGTGATCTTCTCAGACTGGCTTAACTCGTCATAGAGCTCAGTGGTGTGGACGCCGGGAATGCCGAAAGTGTGCGATACCGGGAGCTGCTCCAGGGCGTATCGCGCGAGCCATGCGCCGGTTTTGTGCGCGCCGATGCGGACGCTTTGTCGAGTTTGAGTTCCGGATGCCATATCTATTTCCCAATGCTCTTTCCGGCAACGCGCCCGGTGAGTATACAACTTCCCAGAAAAGTACCTTCGAGCGAGCCTTTGCCATGAATACCGCCGCCGCCGAATCCGGCCGCTTCGCCCACGGCGTACAAACCCTGGATCGGCTGGCCATCTGCAGAACGCAGCACGCGGCATTGCAGGTCCGTTTGAATGCCGCCCAGGCTCTTCCGCGCGAGAATGAACTCGCGAATCGCAATCAGCGGACGGGCTTTGGGACCGAGGATCGGCTGAAAATTGCACGTGCGAATGCGGTCTCCGCGATATTGGCGGAAGTTGCCGATGCGGCGAAGCTGGTCGTCGTTGTGGAATGCCGGGCCGCGGGCGATCATGTCATCCCAGGCGTGGATCGTCGCCTCCATATCCGCCCGGTCTATGCGCAGGCCATAAAGGCTCTTTTCATCCATGCGGTCCATCAGTTCCTGGAGCGTATCGGCAACCACAATGTCTTCTGGGCATTCGCGGATGAGGCGCTGAACCAGTTTTTCGTTGCCGAACAAGGCGCCCTTGATCAGCGCGCGCCGGTCTTTAAAACGAAAAGCCGTCATGTAGTCACAGCCGGAGACGGCCAACTCGCGGACGGCAATTTTCCAGTTCATCACCTGCCAGGAGTACTGCCCCGGCTGGCGAACCACGCTCTCCACCAGATGACGCGTGTCGCCATACACGGGCATGGGGCCGGGATTCATGATGCGTCTGCCCTGAGCATTGAGCCAGAGCGCGGAGCGCGGCGGCACCAGACTGAGGCCGTCATCCGGGCGTCGTTTGGCGGGATGATGCACCCCGGCGGCATAATGCCAGTGCAAATCCAGATGTGTGACTGCGCCGCCCGCGGCGGCCACGCCATCCTGCAGCAGCCCATCCCCAAAATCGTGAGCCCCGTTCAGAATCTTTTCCGGCGGTGAACCCCAGGGCTGATACCAGTTGGCGCGAAGCCTGCTGAGATCGCCGCCGCAGATTCCGCCGGACGCAATGACCACGTGCTCTGCCGAGACACGAATCTCTTCTCCCGATTTCATGCTACGTCCGCGCAGACCCGTGGCACGGTCCGCCGCCGTTTCGATGGCGGCGACCTCCGTATCAAAGAGCAGCTCAAGATTCGCGCGATTTGGATGCGCTTCCAGCGCCTGAAGCATGCGGTCAACAATCTCGTAGCCCGTTCCCCATGTGATGTGCCAGCGCGGAACCGTATTGCCCGGTCCGTAGATTCCGCGTTCCGCCCAGTTGACCAGAGGAAGAAACTTGACGCCCTTGCCGTTCAGAAAATCAAAAATGTATTCGCGCGAATTCTCGCAGTAAAACCTGCCCCAGCGGCGTGGCCATGCGTCATCCGCTTCATACCCGGCAACGCTCAGCCAGTCTCTCCATGCAAGTTCAGATGAATCCTTGATCTTGAGCCTTCGCTGGTGCGGCGTATCAATCATGTGCACGCCGCCGAACGACTGTTTTGCGAGCCCGCCGAAGTTCTCCTGCTTATCCTTGTCGATGAGCAGAACGCGGCGTCCGGCGCTGAGCAGTTCATAGGCTGTGACGATTCCGGCCAGCCCGCCGCCGGCAATGGCTACCTCAGTCCTGTATTGGGTGAGCATGTTGTGGAAATGAGAATAGCACCTGATGAGGTACCGCCGGCCTCAAAGTGTGCTGATGATGAGTTCCTCAGCCTTCCCAGACAAAGGCGTCAAACCTTCTCCTGGTATCGAAGCCGAGCTTGCGGTAGAGCTCCACGGCGCCGGAATTGGCTTCCGTCACGGTGAGGCTCAGGGCGGAGAAATTGCGGCTGCGCAGTTCCTGGGTACAGAGACCAATCAGCGATTCACCGATGTGCTTTCCGCGATGCTCCGGCAGAACGCAGACCTGGGTAATGTGGCCTACATCTTCGCGAACCCGCGAGCAGAGCAACAGTCCGGCGATGGAGCGTGTGAGACGGTGCATGGCGACGAATGAGGCGTGGCCGTCAAAAATGCCGCAGCCGGGAAAGCGCACAATGTTGTTCAGAAAGCGGAGAGAGCCGTTCAGGCTGCGGTACTGGTCGTTGATTTCCGAGTCAATGTGATTGCGATAGGAAGTGGTGATAACGGCGGCGGCAGGCTGAAAATCTGCTTCCGTCCAGCGGCGGAATTCAATGTCCGCCGTCTGCGTGATTTGCGGCCTGGTGATGTGCAGCAACGGCAGCATCATGAAAAGCCGGGGATGCTGGCGAAAACCCTCCGCCAGAAACGGCCCGGCCAGCACACCGGAATCGTGGGGCAGGAGCTGCGCCTCAATACGATGGACGCCGGGAGAGCGCTGCAGAGTCTCAATCACATGCACGGAAAGCCGGTGCTCAATGGTTTCCCCTTCGAGGTGAAGCGAATCGTCCGCAAATAGATCGCCGATTACGCCTTTGCTGCCTTCGTAGACGAAAAACGCATAGCCGCCGACGTGGCCGTTTTCCACGGCGG
>JBLMYN010000446.1:0-5586 GCA_050258305.1 Actinomycetota bacterium | reverse complement strand
CTGGGTGAAAAGGCGACCCAAAACGCAAGCGGCAGCCCGAGCGCGAACAAAATCAGCGCCGTTAGAGTTGCCAGTTTGGCCGTAAGCACGAATGCCTGCCAGCTCACGTTGTCGGCGCCTCGAAGCCGAAATCGCCTAAGATCTTCCGTGCCTGCGGGCTGCGCAGAAACTCGAGAAACCGGCGTGCCTGGGCTTTTCGCTGTGATGAATGGAGAATCACAGCAGCCTGATCCAGAGGCGGGTAACTCTCCTGGGGAAGGACTATGAAGCTGCCCTTCTGCTTCATCTCCGGCGTGACGGCGATGGCCATGGCCAGGAACGCTGCGCCCACATCGCCGGATTCGGCGAACTGTGCCGTCTGCGAGATGTTCTCGCCAAGAACCAGCCTGGGCTTCACCTGGTCATAAATTCCGTAATGCTGCAGCACAGCGGCGGCAGCGCGGCCATAAGGCGCGTGCGCAGGATTCGCTATGGCAATCTTCCCGGCAGAAGCTGTAAGCGGTTTGAGGTCTCCGGTGAGTGTTCCGTTTTTTGCAGAGAATCGTAGCGGCGAGTTCGATGGCGTCCACAGAACCAGCCTGCCGCGTGCATAAGCCGCGAGCGTTCCCGGTTCGGTCAGTCCCGCCTGCTGCAGTTTTTCCGGGTAAGACTTATCGGCGGAGAGGAAGACGTCAAAAGGCGCTCCATTTTGAATCTGGGCGAAAAAATTGCCCGAGGAGCCTAAGGCAATGCTCAGGTGGATGCCGGTTTCCTTCTCAAAAGCCGGGGAAAGCTTCTGCAGCGCGGGAGTGAGGTCAGCGGCAGCAGCAACTTTCAAATCCTGCGCCGCGGTGAACGGCGTGAGCAGCAGCAGGAACGCAAACAGCCTAAGGACGGACAATCATCACCTCCGTGGATTTAATCAGCGCGGCGGCTATATCGCCTTTTTTCAGCCCCATCTCGGCAACAGCATCGGCAGTAATGATGCTGGTAATAACCTGGCCTGAAATAGAGAGCCGCACCTGCGCCATGAGCCCCTCGATTTTCACCTCCAGAACCCGGCCCACCAACTGGTTACGCCCACTGATTCTGCGGAAGCTGCGCCGCCCTTCCGGCCCACGTTTGATCTCGGCTTTGGGAATAAATCGTTCCAATTCGGCCTCGGGTACCCGGTGATGGCCCCCGGGCGTCGTCACAGTGCGGATCTTTCCGGAATAGATCCATTTCTTCAGCGTGGGATAGCTGATGCCAAGGCGGATGGCTGCATCTCGGGGAGTCAGCGGCATGGACTGATATTACTCGATTCAAATCGATAATTCTATCGATTTAATGCGGAATGAATTTCGGAGGACGATACACAATGGTTTCAATCCGTCTGGCCGGTTTTCTCGTACTATGGGTGTATGTTTCTCGAACTCTGTCGCATGCGGAGAAGGTGCGAGAGATCGGGTTCGCACGCGGGTTTGAGGACATAGTGCGGGCGCAGATCCGGCAGATAAAGCAGACTTACTCATTTCGGAGTTATTCATAATGCTCATTAAAAAGCCCAACGAAATTCCATCCTCTGAGATCACACCGAAGAGCAGTTATTTGAGCCGAAGGTCGTTCATAACCGGCGCGGTTGCGGCAGGAGCGGCGCTGGCCGGAGGCGCATATCTGCGCAACAGCGGTTCTGCCGCGGGGCATTCCGCAACGGTTGAAGCCGCGGGCGAGAAGCTGAACGGTATTGTGAAAAGCCGTTTCAGCATCACGGAAAAGCCGACGTCGTTTCAGGACATCACCAATTACAACAATTATTACGAGTTCAGCACTGATAAATACGCGCCCGCGGGACTGTCAAAGAACTTTCGCACGCGGCCCTGGACCGTTGACCTGGACGGCATGGTCAGGAAGCCGAAGACGATCGATATCGACAGCATCATGAAGATGGCGCCGCTGGAAGAGCGAATCTATCGTCATCGTTGCGTGGAAGGATGGTCCATGGTGATTCCATGGGTTGGGTTCCCGCTGTCTGCGCTGATCAGCAAGGCGGAACCTTTGCCCAGCGCAAAATTCGTGGCGTTCCAAACCATTCTGGCTCCAAACGAGATGCCGGGACAAGAGGGTAGCGTCCTCCCCTGGCCGTATGTGGAAGGGTTGCGGATGGACGAGGCCATGCACCCGCTGACCATCCTGGTGGTTGGTTTGTATGGCCAGGTGCTTCCGAACGTTGATGGCGCGCCGCTGCGGCTGGCAGTGCCGTGGAAGTACGGATTCAAGAGCATCAAGGCGATCGTAAAGGTCAGCTTTACTGACAAAATGCCACCAACCACCTGGAACATGATGGCGCCGAACGAATACGGGTTTTATTCCAACGTGAATCCCACGGTGGACCATCCCCGCTGGAGCCAGGCGACGGAGCGCAGGATTGGCGATGGCGTGTTTGCACCGAAGAGAAAGACCTTGATGTTCAACGGGTACGGTGATCAGGTGGCCAGCCTCTACACCGGAATGGACCTGCGAAAGAATTTCTGATGAAAGCGATTCCGGAAAAACTTCTTCGCACGATGAAGGTCCTGGTGTTTCTTCTCTGCCTCTGTCCTCTTTCTGTCCTGACGTGGAAGGCGTTTCACCAACTGCTGGGCGCCAATCCAGTGGACGTGATCACGCGCTCCACAGGAAAGTGGACGCTGGTGTTTCTTCTCGTAACGCTGGCTGTCACGCCGGTCCGTCGCCTGTTGCGTATGCCGTGGCTGATCCGCTTCCGCCGCATGCTCGGCCTTTACGCGTTCTTCTACGGCTCCTTGCACCTGATGACATACGTCTGGCTGGACCAGTTTTTTGATGTGCACTCCATGCTGCACGACATTGCGAAACGGAAGTTCATCACCGCCGGCATGACGGCGTTTGCGCTGATGGTCCCTCTGGCCTTCACCTCCACTTCGGGGTGGATCCGGCGCATGGGAGGGAAGCGCTGGCAGAAACTGCACCGCCTGATCTATTTCAGCGCAGCCGCCGGCGTGGTGCACTTTCTCTGGCTGGTGAAAGCTGACCTCAGCCGGCCGATTGCCTATGGTTCAGTGCTGGCGGCATTGCTGCTATTCAGGGGGGCAGGTTGGCTGCTGGCCCGAGTGCGGGCGCCCCGCACAGGTTCGCGCATAACGTCTCCAGTACTCACGCGCCCCGCCGCCAATTCCGGCGATGGTCAGATATGAACCCGAGGCCAGGTAGCTTTAAGTATCCGAATGAGCCTGCGTTTTCGACGTGAGTCAGAGCCCTCGTCCAGCGTGAAGGGCCCACCAAAAAAAGGCGCACCGGGGAAGGTACGCCTTTTCCAGTTTGTAGACTCTGATTATGGTTTGAAGTCCATCTTGATCTGCGTGGCCTGATCAATTGGTTGCCCGTTCAGTGTGGCGGGCTTGAACTTCCATTGTTTAATCGCCTCGAAGGCGGCGTCGCGGAACACAGGCTGCCCGCTCACCAATTTGGGATTGTGCGCTCTTCCGTCTTTGCCGACCGTCACCTGCACCACGACGGAGCCGCTAAGCCGGCGGATACGCGCAAGGGGCGGATAGACCGGCGCCACGGGTTTCAGCACATGCATCGGTTCAAGCTCAGATTGCTGCGCAACCGCTACCTGGGGCGCCGCTGATGAAACCGGGCGGGCCAGAGTGGATAAAGCCCCGGAACCGCTGCTGATGCTGAGAGTTGGAGCGATTTGAACGGTCTGCGACGGCACAGCGGATGCTGACAACCGCGATGGGCCGCCGGATGAAATCGTCACAGTTTCTGCTGAGGGCGCTTCTGTCTTGACATCCGCAACTTTCTTTTCCTGCTTGTTGACGGCGGCTGCGCGCTCAGGTTTCGCTTCTTTCTTTTTGCTGTTGTCGATCTGGCTCACTCTTCTGTCGGCCTGGTGGTCCGGTCCGGCAACAGGCTCCCTGGAGGATGTGGGGTTTTCCGGCAACGCTGCCGGAGCTGGAGGCACTGACGCTGCGGCCTGGACCTGACCGGTGTTGGCGGTTGCATTCGTCTGCTGCGCCTGCTGCGCCGGGACAACGGCGGAGGGCTTGCGCGTTTTCATGACGAAGAAAACCGAAACAGCGGCGATTACCAGAACAGCGACTGCACCAATTGTTATCTTTGCGCCGCCGGACTTTTTGTCTTCCGCGGCAACTGAATCAAATGTTCCGAAGCTGGTTTTGACCTCCGGCTTCTGCTTCTCTTCCCTGGCCGGGAAGGGAACTGGAACTGCTACTTCAGTCTTCACTGGCTCGACGCGTGCCGGCGCAGGGACACGAGCTGCGGCTGCCGCTATGCCAGGAACAGCTGGCTTAATGACCACCGGAGGCGGCAACGGGGCTGGCGCCGATGCGACCGGCTTCGGCATGGGAACCGGAGTGCTCGTTTCGCGGACTTCCTCTTTCCCGCGCCTTTCTTTCTGAAGAAGAATCGAGATCTGGTCCGCCATGGTCTTGAGTACCGCGACGTGCGTGATGGTAAAGGCATGGGCGGTGGGTGCGAAGCACGCCAGCACACCCACAACCTTGCTTTCGTCGCGGATTGGCGTCACCACCATGGAACGGATTCCCAGAGCCCGAATAGCGGCCGTATCGACGCGCGTGTCCGTTTCAGCGTCATCACAGCGCAGTTCTTTGCCGGTCTGAATGCATAATCCAGTGAAGCTGCCTTCAACCCGCAGGGTGGCGCCGACCTCCGGTGCGGCCGAGCCGCTGCGCGCGCGGCAGATGATTTCATCGGCATTGCCCTCGCTCAAAGCGATTGCGGTGCCGGAGGCATTGGTAAAGGCCTGAGCACGTTGCGCGATGACGCTGAGTTCATCGTTGAGTGTCCGCAGCCTGGGCTTGCTTGTATCGGTCGGTTGTGTTGCCATCTTTGCGCCGTCCTAAACTGTTTTCTCCTTGAATACCGCGGCACATGCTTGAAATGCGCCACAAAACCTGATCACCCGCGTTGCGTTGGAATCCGGCTGCCTGGGCGGGCAGCGGAGATTCCTGTTTTTCTCGTTCCCACTAAAACAAAAGGCTGTTTCGGTTCCCATGTGCCGGCACGGGAACGCCAGACATGCAGGAACCAGTTTGGTGTTTACGGCCAGACGCGTTTTGTCTTGTCGCCGGCGGCGGCAGAGCCGTTGGTCTGCACCGCAACCGGGCGTGCCGCTTCAGGTGTGGCAGCGTTTCCGCCTTCCAGGATGCGTGCCGCCACCCGGAGAGCTTCGATTTCCGCCTGGAGCCCCGAAATCTGCGCTTGAAAAATCGCGATCTGGTTTTCCTTCTCCTTGATCGCGTCATAAATATTGTTCATTGTGGTAAGCCTCTCGCTCGCGAATATATCAACGGCTCAACCATTGTCAACGTAACCGCCGGTCTCGTGGTTCAGTCCTTCACCCTAGACGGGCATGCCGGTCGTGCAATCAACGTATGGGACTAAAGTGTGTCGGGCCAACTCGGGATACCGGCCCGGCGGCTTGAAATCGGCAGAGAAACGGCCAAAAACCGGAACCCGGGAGCCGCCAGCAAAGGACGGTGAAACCGGGGCTGGGACGGGATTTAGGTTACCTTCGTACTCACCGGAGCATGGACGCCGTTCGGAACGAGGCCTCCTGTT
>JBLMYN010000445.1:0-14617 GCA_050258305.1 Actinomycetota bacterium | reverse complement strand
CGACGCAGGTGATGTCGCGGGTGCGGGAGGCGTTTGGTGTGGAGTTGCCGCTGCGGGTGTTGTTTGAAGCGCCAACGGTGCGAGAGCTGGCCGGGCGGGTGGAGCAGGAGAAAAGGAGTGGAGAGGAACCGGGGCCGATCCGGAGGAGAGCGGAGGGAGCTGTGGTTCCCTTGTCGTATGCGCAGCAGCGGCTGTGGTTTCTGGAACAGCTGCATCCGGGGACGAGCTTATATCACGTGCCGATGGCGGTGCGGCTGAGCGGAGAGCTGGATGTAGAGGCGCTGCAGGCCAGTGTGAATGAGATCGTGCGGCGGCATGAGGTGCTGCGTACCAGTTTTGCGCTGGTGGAGGGCCGTCCGGTACAGGTGGTGCATGACCGCTCCACCGTCTCGATCCCTCTTGTCGATCTTTCCGATGCTGGTCCAAATTCAGTCGAAGCGATCATGGACGGGGAAACTACTCATCCTTTTGACCTCACGCAACTGCCGTTGTTCCGTTTGCGGCTGATCCGTTTGAGCGTTCACGAACACGTTCTTATGCTTGTGATGCACCACATGGTGACTGACGGATGGTCAATGGGAGTCTTCAGGAAAGAGATCGCTGCTTTCTATTCCGCCATGATCGAGAAGAAAGCGCCGACTGTGGCGCCGCTGGAGATCCAGTACGGCGATTATTCGATCTGGCAGCGCGAGTGGCTGGACCAGGGAGCGCTCGATCGACAATTGGCATATTGGAAACAACAGCTCAAGGGCCCGCTACCTGCTCTGGATATCGCCTGCGACTTTCACCGCCCAACGCTGCAAAGCTTTGCAGGAAAGCAGTATTTCTTCAGCCTCCCCTCGACACTAAAGAATGAGATACACACATTAAGCCGTCGCCAGGGAACAACGCCCTTCATGATCTTTCTTGCGGCATTCACAACCATGCTCCACCATTACAGCGGCCAAAGAGACATTGTGGTAGGCACTGCGGTGGCGAATCGAAACCATTCGCAAACAGAGGATCTCATCGGCTTTTTCGTCAATCTGCTCGCGCTGCGCACTGACCTTAGCGGCAATCCTGCATTAACCGAAATACTGAAGCGGGTTCGCAAAACAACACTGGATGCCTATGACCACCAGGATGTCCCTTTTGAAAAAGTTGTAGATGAGGTGCAGCCTCTCCGAGACTTAAGCCGGGCTCCGCTTTTCCAAACCTTGCTGGTTTTGCAAAACACGAAAAATGTCACAGCCGAGTTACCCGGACTTGCGCTGCAAACGATCGATCTGAACTATCGTACCGCCAAATTCGATCTATGTTTATATCTCACAGAAAATGAAACAGACATTTCCGGCTGGCTGGAATACAACTGCGATCTCTTCGGTGTGGATCGTATGGAGACGATGTGCCGTGATTTTCAGGCCCTGCTTGAAAGCATTGTTCGTGATCCCGAGCAATCTTTGGCAGACACACGATCTTCGATCACTGACCGGCAAATGCACGGACCTTATCGCACCGGCTTGCATATACCGAGGAAAGAACAGGGATTGGTGACGGAGTGCGAGACACTCCCAAATTCTCTGGCTCAGGATACAGAAAGTGCAGGTGCGGCGGAGAAAAAGAGAGTATTCGTAGGGCCTCGCACACCGACAGAAAAAGCCGTCTCCCAAGCGTGGGCCAGGGTCCTGGATGTACAGGAAATCTCGATCAATGATAAGTTTTTTGAAATTGGCGGCGACTCCCTGCGCATCGTTCACCTATTTCTGGAGTTGAGCATCACGTATCCCGGCAAACTGACCGTCGCAGACCTGTTTACTCACAATACGATCGGTTCACTAAGTTCGCATATAGACGCCATTGGGAATAGTTCCGCAGAAGAGCCCTCTCTCCAAGCCTACGAGCTCTGAGCAAGAACGCCTATTTCGTCAGCACCGAAAAACACATGATCCTGGATTGCCATTGCCATATTGCCAGTCGCCGCATCATGCCGCCGGAGTTCTTCAGCGGTTGGTCGAAAACAATCAAATCGAACCTGGCATTCACTCTGAATGCAGCCCAGGAGAGGCGTATCGATGAACTGCTCGATGACCTGAACGAAGATCCTGATTGCGAGCGGATGCTGCAGGAGATGAATGAGGCGGGAATCGATAAGGGTGTACTGCTTGTTATCGATTTCGGCCTCGCGTACAAGCAGGTTCTTACGACAATCGAAGAAGTTCACCTTGAACACAAAAAGGTCATGGACCGTTCGGATCGTTTCATAGGGTTCTCGAATGTAGATCCTCGTCGGGGGAAAGAAGGGCTTGATTTATTTGAGAAAGCTGTCCGCGAGTGGGGATTCAGGGGAATGAAGCTGTATGCGCCCTGCGGTTATTCTCCCGATGATCGAGCACTCTTCCCGTACTACGAGATATGCCGGGAACTCCATCTTCCGGTCCTGACCCATGTGGGGCCAACGACTGCAACTCTGTCGTTTCGGAACACGCGGCCAGAGTACGTTGACGATGCAGCCTTTCATTTCCCGGAAGTCAATTTCATTCTGGGGCACGCGGCAATTACTCATTATCAGGAGGCCGCGCTGCTGGCGCAGTACCGCCCCAATATCTATCTGGACCTCTCCGGTTTCCAGACCGCTGTCAATCGCAACGAATTCAAAAACATCATGCGATGGCACCTCGCGCGCGGTCTCGCTAGGAAACTGCTATTCGGGACAGACTGGCCGATTCATCGCTTCTGGGGATCGCAGCGGAAATGGGTTGACGAGTTCAAAGGACTGCATTCAGAGGGCGAATTAACAGAAGAGCAGATGAACGACATCCTCGGTGAAAACCTGTTCGGCATTCTACCGGGGGTCGAAAGGAAAGCTGCAAAGTATGGAACTTAAAACAGGTCAACAGGTCGTACGCGAGGTTGTTGCCAGATTGAGCAGCAAGGGCCTGAGCGCCGATGAGATGAGGGGTGAGATGCTTTTAAAACAGGATCTCGGCATTGACTCTCTACGGTTCATCCAGCTGATTCTGGAAATCGAATCCAGGTCAGAGACACGTATTTTCGATGTTCATATGATCGCCGAAATCAAAACCCTCGACGATTTGTGCGTTGCTCTGGCGGCTCACTAACCCGTCAAGGCACGATATCCATTCCATTTCCACACTGCTAATACAACGATCCCATTTCAGGTAACTGCCTTGAGACGCGAGAATAGATATTCCTTCGATGCCGTGGGAGTGGGCCTTGGCCCATTCAATTTAAGTACGGCAGCCCTGCTCGATCCGGTAAAGAAGCTGACGACACGCTTCTTTGAGCGTGCCACAGAATTCCAATGGCATCCGGGGCTGTTGTTTCCAGATGCAACAATACAGGTGTCCTTCCTTAAGGACTTGGTAACACTGGCAGACCCGACCAGCAGCTATTCATTCCTGGCATTTCTGTTTGCCAACCGAAGGCTGTACCGGTTCATCAACGCCAACTTTGCACGTGTGTCCCGTGTCGAATTCAACCAGTACCTCAGGTGGGTGGCAAATCGCCTGCCAAATCTTGAGTTTGGCCGCGAAGTCGCCGAGATTCATGATGACGAAGATTCCTTCGTCATCACCACCGGCGGACAACAGGTACGATCGCGCCACGTCATTCTTGGTACGGGCCTGCAGCCGAGTGTGCCGGCATGTGCTGGCCCCTTCGTCTGCAGCAGTGGAGATGCCACTGTAGTGCATGCCTCCCGGTATCTGCAAACGGATCTGCGATCACACGGCATGCGTGTGGCCGTGGTGGGCGGCGGCCAGACAGGCGCTGAGATCGTGCATCACCTGTTATCGAACCAGAACAGGGCACCCAAAGAGCTGCACTGGATTTCCAAACGCTCAAATTTCCTGCCCCTGGATGAATCGCCGTTTACGAATGAGCTGTTCACTCCGAACTACAGCGACTATTTTTACGGCCTTTCTCATAAGGACCGGATGGCGTTGCTGGCCGAGCAGAAGCTGGCAAGCGACGGCATCAGCAATGGGATTCTCGAGAGAATATACCAGCTCCTCTATGAGGCAGAATTCCTGAGCGATTCGGGACGCTGTTGCTCACTCCATCCCAGATGTGAACTCGTGGATATGAATCGATCAGAAAACGGCAGCTGGGTGTTGGTGTTGCGCGACGGTATGAATTCGGCGATATCAACCATTAAAGCGGATGCAGTAATTCTTGCGACGGGCTGGAGCTATAAGCCTTTGCCGGCACTTGAGCCGCTCAACGGCCGTCTGCGCAAGGAAAAGAGTGGATACGTAGTGCGGGACGACTATTCCATCGAGTGGGACGGACCTGAGGACAGGAAAATTTACATTCAAAACGGCGCCCGGCACTGCAGGGGAATCGCGGATCCAAACCTCAGCCTGATGGCATGGCGCAGCGCAAAAATTATCAACAGCATTGCAGGTGAACGCATTTACGACATCGCTGAGAGCAACTCTGTTTTTGACTGTTCAAAATCTGAGATATCGCAAAGGATGGTAGAAAATGAACACAAATCGATCGACCGCCGCACCGAGACTGAACTTCCTGCCGTTACGAGACTCCGGCACAGGCATGCAAGTGCACGAAGTTCAGCTTGATCAACCGGCATTCGCCGTCCCATTCAAGTCGTCCTACTTCACCGTGGAACCGGACTGCGAAACGCCGATTGACTCCCATTCCGTACATGAGATGTGGATGGTAGCGCGGGGACAGGGTGAGCTACTCCACGATGAAAAAGTGTTCGATATTAAACCCCTGGACGTTTTTTATCTGGAACCGCCCAAAGCGCATAAGGCGAGAAACACCGGGCGCGAACCGCTGGTTATCTTTTCTGTATGGTGGAAATAGCAAGTGGAAAACTTTGACCTCGCTATTGTTGGAGCAGGCATCATCGGGGCTTCCTGCGCCTATTGCGTGAGCCAGTGCAAGCCGGAATGGCGTCTTGCAGTAATCGACCGGTCCTTTGCCGGTGACGGCGCAACAAGATATTCGGTCGCGCTCGACCTTCCTTTCGGCCGGACACCGCGGCAAAAGGCGCTGGCCGCAACGAGCGTTCGCTTTTATCAAAAGCTCAAGTCGAGCGATTCACAATGGCCGATCAGAGATATCAGCTTCGCTGTGGTCGCTTCCGCCGCCAGCATCGAGAGCGTTGCCGCCGCATTTGTTGAAACGCAGTTTCACGTGGCAGACAACAAGGAGCGAATTTATCTGCAATCGTTCTATCCAGGGCTCAATTTGCCGCACGATTGTGTGGTGCTCGTCAATGCAGAGGCACGTTACTTCATGCCGCAATGTTTGACCAGGGCCTTGCTGCGGCGAGCGTGCGCGACGGGCAGGGCGCAATTCCTGGAAGGAACCGAAATTGCCGATATTCACAAGCACAATGGCGAATTGACGTTGTTGGCCAGTGATGGAAGAGAAATCTCTGCTCGGCGCGCTGTCCTTGCGACTGGGCCTTGGATTACCGGCGGTCCCGGAGGGCTTTCCATCAGGGAAGAAGGAATAAGAACGAAGAAGGTAGTGGCCATGCACATTGAGTCTCCTCCAAAACCGAACGCGCCGGTGCTTTACTTTGCGGAAGAGGATTCATTCCTATTCCCACATCCCGAAGAGAATAGGTTCATGCTCAGTATTGCTTCAGCGGAGTGGGATTGCCCTCCTGAAATATCAGAGTTGCGAACAACGTCCGCCGATCGATTACTCGCAACCTCAATTCTGGAACGTTATTGCCCCGATCTTATGAGGCACTGTTCCGGCAGCCGTGTGTTCTGCGACGCGTATAGCCCGGACCGCGCTCCTCTCATTGCGCGCATGTCCGCGCTTGATGGTGTCGTCGCGGCTGGAGCATGCTCCGGTTCCGGAATGCGGCTTGCCCCAGCGATAGCGATGGAGGCCCTTCGTTTGTTGGATACATCTACAGAAAAAGAGATTAAAGCATGAAGACTGTATTGGTGTTAGCCCCGCCTCCTACGCCGAATGGCGATTTGCACGTCGGCCATCTTTCAGGGCCATACTTGCGGGCAGATGTCTACACGCGCTTTCAGAAAATGCTGGGTCGAAAAGCATATTTGCTGTCCGGAATCGACGAACACCAGAGCTATGTGGCCTCCAAGGCGAGACAGATTGGGCTGGGTCCGCAAGAGACCGCTGATTGCTATGCCGATGACATCGAGAAGACATTAGCTGCCGCTGGCGTCGAGGTGGACCTGGTTGCACGGCCCAGCCGCATTTCCAGCCATTCGGACATCGTCGCGAAAGTTTTCCGAACAATCCAGAATGAAGGCGGGCTCATTGAACGGGAGGACCTCTGTCCCTTCTGCACCAAATGCGACATCTATTTGTTTGAGGCATATATCCGCGGCCTTTGCCCGCAATGTAACGCACCATCCGGCGGTAATTGCTGTGAGGCATGCGGACGTCCG
Organism: Actinomycetota bacterium; assembly: GCA_050258305.1. Taxonomy (GTDB): domain Bacteria; phylum Acidobacteriota; class Terriglobia; order Terriglobales; family Acidobacteriaceae; genus Angelobacter. The sequence goes on along the minus strand of JBLMYN010000445.1, from coordinate 8,213 downwards.
AACGACTGCCGCGATCTGCGGCAACCGGCCTGCAACCAGTGCGGGGAAACACCCCGGGTCCGGAGCATCAAGCGCCTGTGCTTCCCGCTCGCCCGATTTGAGAAGCAGCTGCGCAAATATCACGAGGACATCATCATGAGCTCTCATGTCAGGGCACTCTGTGAGCAGATGATGGAAGAAGGATTGCCTGAGATTGCAATTACCCATCCTTCAACATGGGGTATTGCCGCGCCGGGTTGCACCGATCAGAGGATTTACGCCTGGTTCGAAATGGCGCCGGGACTTCTTGCAGCAACCGAAGCCCTGGCCTCCGCCAAGGGAGTACCAGGCGGCTGGCAAGGTTTCTGGAAGAACACAGATGTAGAAATTGTGAAATTTATGGGTTTCGATAACAGCTACTTTTATTCAATGCTGTTTCCGGCCATTCTTCAGGCATTCGATCCTGACATCCAGCTTCCACGAGCGCTGTTAAGCAATGAATTTTATCGGCTCCAAGGGGAGAAGTTTTCCACTAGCCGCAATCACGCCATTTGGGGCCGGGAATTGCTGAAAGACAATCACCCTGATCTCGTCCGCTTTTATCTCGCTTACAGCGGTCCTGAAACTGAGCAGAGCAATTTCACCATGGCGGAGTACCAGCAGACGATAAAGGCGGAGATCCTCAATGGATGGCTGGATTGGCTGCGTGAGCTGGGCACGAAAATTTCACGCGATCACAGTGGAGCGGCTCCGGCTGCAAAATCGTTTACAGACAAAATGCATCGATTCGAATTCTGGCTGCAGCAATTGGTGGAACGTGTGGCCGAAAGCTATGATGCAAGCGCGTTTTCACTTCAGCAAGTCAGCCGACTGCTGATCGAATTAGTGCATGGTGCCCGCTCCTTTGGACATGCTGAGGACCACTGGAGGCATGTTTCTGCCCGACGGCAAACACAGGAAACGGCGGTTTCACTCGAGCTGCTCGCTGCCAAAGCGCTGGCAGTACTATCGGCCCCCATCATGCCTTCGTTCGCAGCCTCCCTGTGGCGTGATTTGGGACAAACAGATTGTCTGTTTGCTTCAGGTTGGCCCCAGGGAAGGCTGGAGCCGGTCCAGCCAGGGACCAGGATTACAGATCTTAGCAGGAACTATTTTGATGATTATGAATGCGATCAGCCACTATCTCGCCCATTCAGTGCATCGTTACAGGGACAAGGATCTCTTCATTGAACCCTCCACAGGTGAACATTTAAGCTTCAATGACTTTGCCATAGCTTTAGGTGGTGTGCACCGATTCCTGCAACAGCAAGGTGTCTCCAGGAATGACATTGTGACCCTGATTGCTGCCAATTCTATTGATCTGGCGGTCATGATGTACGGGGTGATCACCTACGGCGCAGTCGCAAAACCTCTCAACCCGCAGGTTACCAGCCAAGAGATCAAGAACCTGTTGGACCATTCGGGGTCCGGGATCATCTTCGCCGACCATCCCATCGACTTGCCCAATTATGCGGGAAAGTACTTCGATATCGACGCATATCGCGAAAGTACCGACAGAAATCATCGGTTTACTGCCGGACTCGACGACAAAGATGATCCCGCTTTGCTGATCTACACATCAGGGACGACCAGCCAGCCCAAGGGCGTGCTTCTCAGCCACCGAAACATTGCCCACAATGTATTCACTGCGGTCGAGTTCTACGGACTCGGCCACGACCACACCAAGATATGCATTCTCCCTTTGTTTCACATGTTTGGGTTCATCAGTGATTTCTCGACCATGGCGTTCTGTGGCGGCAAAACGGTTGTTCTGGACACATTCGATATCATGCGGCTTTCCTCGGTGGAAACCGCGATTCACGAATACAAGGTCAATTCGTTTAGCGCTGTGCCGCTGATGTTTGAATTGTGCATTCGACTCGGTTGCAACCTGGCGGGCAAGCACATGAGGTTCTGCATCTCCGGAGCGGCCCCGCTGAGGCAAAAGACCGCGGACCAGTTTTTTGAGACTTACGGATTCCCAATTCTGCAAGCCTATGGCCTGACGGAAACCACCTGCTTCGCAACGATTTCCCCGCCCGGAGCTGCCAGGAACAACTCTGCGGGAGTTCCCGCTGCGGTAAGTATCAAGATTGTTCGAGAAGACGGAACAGAGGCCACCACTGGAGAGATTGGTGAGGTATGGCTGGCGGGCGAGAGTGTTATGGCGAACACCTATTTTAAGAGCTCCATTGCTTGCTTTGCCTTCGACGGACAGCAGTGGTTCAAGAGCGGTGACCTGGGCTACCGCGACGCGGACGGTTACATCTATCTCACTGGACGAAAGAAAAACATGGTCATCCGAGGGGGCGAAAAGATATACCTGGAGGATGTTGATATCTGTCTTGGGGAACTGAACGCGATTCTCGACAGTGCAAGTATTCGGTTCGAAGATGGCGGAACGGAAAAAATTGCGACGTTTGTAGTCGCACGCGAAGGAACTCAGATCACGGAGCCGGAAATCAAGCGTTTTGTGGAAAGCAGGCTGGGAAAGATAAGAACTCCCGACCTTGTCATCTTCAGCGTACGAATTCCCAGGACCTCCACGAACAAAGTGAAGATCCGTGAATTGCAGGAACTTGTTCACGGAGCGGCCACTCCTCCTGTATCTGCTTGAAATCTTTATGTCGCCGAAAACGATTCTCCTGAGCGAATCAGAAAACTGCGTTCTGCGCGAACTCGGAATGACCTTCCTGCGAACGTCGCAGGCCCGGGTGTTTTGTCTTATCGACCCCGGTCCGGGAGGTGAATACAGCCAGGTTCGGGAACTTCTGCTCCAGAAGGGGCATTGCCGCATCTCCTCTGCCGGCGATGTCTCGTTTGATGAGATCTGGGTGGGCCGGAATCCCCTCGACTCCGTTGAACAGAGCCAGAGACGCCTGAACAGCCTGCTCGGGTTCATCGAGAGTGCCGGAGTTCGTTCTGTCAACTACGTGAGCACGTTGTTCCAGCCTGGAGCAAGAGACCTACTCGCCGAACAATCGTGCGGTTTTGGAGACGCAAAATGCGATGCCTGGGGTGAGAGGATGATCGAAACGTCCTGCCGCAGATTCAGGATTTTTCGTCTCCCGCTGCTTGCCGATGGCACACCGCATTCAATGCACGTCTGGCCGCGATTCATTCTCCAAGTTGCGCGGTTCAAGCGGGAAATTGAAGACCGTATTCCGAAATATTTTACGGTTCATCCATTGCGAATCGCGCTTACCGGGCCGGGCGTTGTCAATATGATCGGTGTGGGTGATGCCGTGAGGATTATGCAGGAGGTTGCCGCAGCAGAGCCCAGCCACACTCATTTTCATGTGTTCGCCGAAGCGCCTGTCGGATTGAACGATCATCTCCCTACGCTGTCCGCGTCCTTAGGACTCAACCTGCAGATCACCGCTGACGAGCAGGAACTTAATGTCGTGGACCGGCTTTTTGCTCTGAAAATAAAGGACCTGATTTCATATCTCCATTGCGAAACCTTGTTCCCCTCGGATCACACCCGGAGCATATCGGTCCTCGCCGCGACAAAGTACAGTTCCCGCGCCGGAGCGGACGAGCCCATCCAAATCATCATCTCAGGCTGTGAGGTTTGCAACCAGGATGCTGCCGCAGGTCCAAGTGATTCATGGCCGGTTCTGGCACGGAAACAGATCCAGCTGCCGGACGGCACGACCCTAAACTACTGTACAGCTGGCAGTGGGGAGAGGACCATTGTTTTACTCAATGCCTTCGGACAGAGTTTTGAGTATTGGAGGAGATTTGTCAGCGAGACCACCCGAAAATTCAGAGTCATTTTTTGGACCCCGCGCGGTAATAAATTTGAGAGCATAGGTTTGCAGCAATCTAGTTCGCAGGCGACCCACGCAGACGACTTGCATGAGATCCTGGAGCACGAAAGCGTCAAATCATGCAGCCTGATGGGGTGGTGTACAGGCCCCAAACTCGCCCTTGAATATTATTCCCGGCATCCAGAGCGTGTCTCTTCTATGATATTTCTTTCCGGGTCTTTCAAAGGGCTGCCCCAGCACAAACGGCTGGAAACCACTTTTGAGCAAAGCCTGGAATTGCTTCTGGCGAGAGTTGAACGCCAGCCCGAATTGGCGGAGATGCTCCTTGTCGTGCTTAAGGGTGTCGTGCTGGCTCGCAGCCAGGAGCCATTAGCCGGCTTGGGAGCGGGCTCCAGCTCGGATTTATCGCTTCAGCAGGCATTGTCTGCAGTGAACGTCAGCGTGCAGGAGCTGGTCCTTCAACCTTTTCAGACCGGGCCCGCCGTCGTTGCCTATGCAAGGCAAATGCGCGATTTCTGGAACCACAAGTTTTATTCTCTTTTGAATCGGGTCGAAATACCGGTGCTGTTTGTGGGTGGCGACTGTGATCAGATTGCATCGCAATCGATCTGTAAGGAAATCGCGGCGGAAATACCTTCCGCCCAATATCTTGAGATCAAGGGTGGCTCCCATTATATCCATCATGAAAACTGGGATGCTCTGGCTCAGATTGTTGAGAAATTTGTGGAAAGCGGTTGTCACGGGGTCATGAAGTGCCCGTGGATTACAGTAGTCGACACTGCCTTAGCCGGCGCGCAAAAACCGATTTCCACTTAGCCTTAGTTGCACACGCAATCGGGTGAAAACTCGGGGTAGCATGCAGCCGGGAAAAAGTTTTAGCAGCATCAGATCTGGCGATTATGAGGTGATGATTAGGAATGATAAAAAAAATGACTTCGGACGCTGAAATCAGCGCGACGTACCCGGTCATGCGTCAACTGCGGACGCACGTTTCAGAAAAAGGATACGTGGAGCGTATCAAGCGGCAGCAAAGCGCCGGACGTTACGAGCTTGCCGCGGTCGTCAACGACGGGCATGTGCGATGCGTGGCGGGGTATAGGGTTTCTGAATGCCTGGCTTGGGGAAAGTTCCTCTATGTTGATGACTTGATCAGTGATGAAAGCGAACGTTCAAAAAAACACGGCAAGGAAATGATGCAAGGGCTTGCGGCCGAGGCGAAAAAACGCGGCTGTGAAGAGCTTCACCTTGACTCTGGAGTGCAGCGTCATGGCGCCCACCGTTTTTATCTTCGGGAAAGAATGGACATCACCTGCTATCATTTCGCAATGAAGGTGTAAGCTGCAGATGCAAAGAACCGGTCCGAGCGTTAGACGCCCGGCTTTGCCATAGCCGAAAATTCGGAATCGCCAATCCGATATCGCAAGCCAGCCATCCCAGGGAGACATCCCTGAAAAAAGCACATCAATCGATGTGCTTTTTTTGTCTCGAATGTCATTTGGCAGACTTTTGATCTGGAAGCATCGCTGAACGCATACCGATTGCTGGCCACGCATTGCACCAACTGCGGCATCCACGACTTCAGCGAAATCAAATCGATCACCATATTGAGCAGTGTCCCTGGCCGGATTGTGCGACGCTGTTATCGATCCCGATGGTACAAATGCCGTGTTCTCCGGTGTAAAAGCGGCCGGAACAAAAACTCAGAAATCGAAATACGTGCTTATGTAATTGCCAGCTCAGTAAATCTTCTCAGCAAGCACTGACTGTCACACCCAATCGTTGTCAGCTGTATGTTGTGGTTCGCCAAAATTCAAATCTACCTTGGTTTTCAACAGCTTCCACAACACTTGTTTTTGGATGATCTGCATAACAATCTGCGATGCTCCGTTCGTTCCGGCTTCTGCTCTGCTTGTGTGCCCGTCTTTTCCGCTCGCGGCATGACCTTGTGCTGGAGAATCTTGCTCTGCGACAGCAACTTTTAACCTTGAAACGACAGAACGCAAAGCCCAGACTCAGTCACTTAGATCGCCTGTTCTGGGTCGTTGCAAGACGGCTTTGGTCAAATTGGAAGAAAACACTTGTGATTGTCACGCCCAAGACTGTGGTCAGATGGCATCGTGCCGGCTTCCGACTCTATTGGCGCTGGCGTTCTTGGCATCAGAATGCCGCTGGCAGGAAATCGGTCAGCAAGGACCTTCGGGATTTCATCTTCCGCATCAGTAACAGGCGATTCCCGCCGAACAGGAAATCGAGGTTAGAGGCGAGGAAGGTGTGGCCAACCGAGCACCTGGGATGGTGCGGATCGAAGTCGCCGACCCCGTTGAATCGTATCAGGCCCGGGATGATCCAATGACGACGCACCTTCCGGCCACAGCGGATTCCGGTGGAATTGTAGTAAGCTGCGTGCCGCGTATAGCAGTAAGGATCGCAGGGGTCGGAGCCGAATCGGCCCCACCAGTTAGTTCCGAACTCCATGACCATGATCCGCACGGCTGAGGCGCTCCATGAGGGTTTGAGTGATCTCGCGAATCCGTTCAATGCGCTCGGAAATGGGCATCCTGGCTGCGGCAAACATCGCGTCGGCAATATCTGGTCCGGTCTTAATGTTGCGCTCGGAAAAGTACCGAAGCAGGTCGGCATAATTGGTCAACTCACGCGCCAGTTCCCGCTCTTCTGGAGGTTCACCTCTTGTCCTGATCTCAGGCTAATCAGCGCATTGCTTTCGGCTGGTTTGGTAGTCAGCGGTTTGAAAAAGACCAGCCGTGCTTCAGCTTCGGAATGTTCAGCCTTGAACTTTGCCGGATCGCCGTCTCCGGCATGAGTTGCATGATCCCCACCGCGCCCTTTGGAGATCGAACGCAGGCTTGCCGGCCTGATTCCTGCTCCACCACGGCACGAGCAAAATCAAGCGGCACTCCATAGTGTTGTGCGTACGCAGCCAGATAGTATTCGGCGGCCGCTCGGCTGCGGGAGATGGGTTGGCAATAGCAGTTCCACGTCGACAGCAAAATCAGCCCCAGGCATAAGCGGATCATGGATGCACCTCGCGGCTGTGCTGCTGTGCGTCATGGATCAGGCTGGCAAAGCCGTCGCGAAGCAGAAGTTTTCTTCTGTCAGCCTCGGTTTTCGCAAGCTGCGGCAACAGTGTGTCCCGCATCTCCGGTGTGATTTGCTCTTTTCCGAGCAATTCAAGGGCTTACGCCAGATCGAGCATTTCAGAGATCGAGGGCGGTTTCTCCAGGCTCCAACCGCGCAGGGCTTTGGCCAGGCCCGCCATGCCGCGATGAAAATCCGGGCTTGCTTCAGGCATCCGGAGTTGAAGAATCCTGGCTTCGCGTTCCGGCGTGGGATGTTCAATCCTGAGATAGAAACTCCGCCGGCGCAGGGGATCTCCGATGCGCCTTTCTTCGTTCGACGTAAGCACAACAAAAGGAATGCTGCGGGCTTCAATGGTTCCAAGCTTCGGGACACCGAGCTGCCAGACACTCAAAGTTAGCCGAACCCGAAGACGACCAGTCCGGGAAAACGTATTCCACCCGCACCAGGCTCACCAAGTTACTTGATCGCTGGATCGTTCCGCGGTGGGGTAAGGTCGAAATTGAGGCAATTAGGCCGGTGGCGGTTGAGCTGTGGCTCAAAGCACTTTCAACTCTCGATACTGCGGGTGAGGTAAAACATCTGGCGCGTGGAAGCAGAGCAAAGATCAGAAACGCGATGAGCGCTCTCTACAATCACGCCATTCGGTGGCAGTTCACCGAGAAGAACCCGATCTCTGGACCGGTGAAGGGTTCGGGTGTGCGTGTAAGCACAAAGAGGATGCACATTCCAGACATTCTGACCGTTGACGAAATGCAAAAAATGATTTCTGCGGTTGGCCTTCGGGAGCGTGTTCTCCTCTTTCTGGATATGGTCACGGGTTTGCGACGCGGCGAGCTGGCGGGGTTGAAGTGGCAGGATATCGACTTTCTCAACCTGCAGCTCAATGTAAATCGTTCGGTGGTCGATCAACACGTTGGGAAATGCAAGACTGAGATTTCCCAAAAACCGGTTCCCATCGACGAGCATACCGCTGCCGATCTCCTTGCCTGGTACGGCGAGACGCCCTTCCGGGCTCCGGATGACTGGGTCTTCGCCACCAATAGCAACCGGGCTGGCGAGAAGCGCGGGAAACAACCGCTTTGGCTGTGCAAGGTGATGAGCCATCACATCCAGCCTGCCGCCAAAAAGCTCGGGGTCAGCAAACGCATCGGCTGGCACCTTTTTTGGCGCACCTACTCCAGCGTTCTCAAGGACAACGGTGAGGATGTGAAGGTGGTGCAGGAGCTGCTGCGGCACGCCTCGGCGAAGGTGACGCTGGACATTTACGCGCAGGCGCTAACGCTGGCCAAGAGAGCGGCGCAGCGCAAAGTAGTGCAGATGATT
>JBLMYN010000444.1:0-7821 GCA_050258305.1 Actinomycetota bacterium | reverse complement strand
GCCCGGCCGAGCAGCCCGGCAATCGATAAAACCTTGATCTTCAGTTCCTCTTTCGCCGCCTTGGTAAGCGGGATGGTGTTGGTCACCACGACCTCTTCCATTTTGGAATGCGCAATGCGTTCGATGGCGGGGCCAGACAACACCGGATGCGACGCGCACGCGTAGACTTTTTCCGCGCCCGCATTTATCAGCGCGTCGGCGGTCTTTACCAGGGTACCCGCTGTGTCGATGATGTCATCGATAATCAAACAGGTGCGTCCTCTCACATCGCCGATCACGTGCATCACTTCGGCCACATTCATATCGGTACGGCGCTTGTCGACGATGGCCAGCGCCGCGTCAACCTTCTTGGCGAAAAATCTCGCGCGCTCCACACCGCCGGCGTCCGGCGATACCACCGTCAAATTCGGCAACTGCATCTTCCTGAAGTGGTCCACCAGCACCGGCGATGCGAACAGATGGTCCACCGGGATATTGAAAAATCCCTGAATCTGCGGCGCGTGCAAATCCACCACCAGCGCGCGATGCGCCCCGGCCGTGGTCAGCAGGTCCGCAATCAGCTTCGATGACACCGGAACGCGCGGCTTGTCCTTGCGGTCCTGGCGCGCGTACCCGTAATAGGGGATCACCGTGGTGATCCGCCGGGCCGATGCGCGCTTCAGCGCATCCACAAGCAGCAGCAACTCCATGAGGTGTTCATCCACCGGGAAGCACGTGGGCTGCACGACAAACACATCGGCGCCGCGTACGTTCTCCAGGATCTGGATGTAAACCTCGCCGTCAGAAAAGCGTGTAACGTTCGCCTTGCCTCGCTCAATTCCCAGAAAAGCGCAAATCTCGTCGGTCAGTGCCTCGTTGGCGGTGCCGCAAAAAATCTTGAACTTGTCGTCCTTGTGCTTCAGCTGCGTCTTGTGCTCGCTCTTCGGCGTAGTTTGTTGCTGCTTCGACTTGTCTGCTGCCGTAGCTATCGTCGCCATGTTCTCACCCGTTTGAAGCTGGTTGGCTACAACGGATTTCTGGTTTCAGGCCCTTGACGGAGATGACTGCGGTTTCAGCGACATCTCCGGAGCCCCGCTTCACTTCAACTTCACTTCTACATTTGGTTCGCGCAATCCGGCGCTCACCACTCGCCTCACCCACTTAGCCCCCGGTTCCTGTCGCCAAATTCTGGCTGGGCGGCTAGGATTCGAACCTAGACAAAGTGCTCCAAAGGCACTTGACCTACCATTAGTCGACCGCCCAGTACAAAGCCTTTTTCCCGATCTCGCCGATCATGCGCGATGTTGGCGCTTCCGGCGATCCCCCACCCCACCGGGTCACTAGGATAATAAAGGGCTTAGCCGCTTCGACCCCGGGATGGCCCCAAACTCTTACTTACCTGCCGGAAACAACTCTTTCCAGTATTGTTCCCGCGTCAACGTTGCTGTTGCCTGTGCCGGGATATCATTGTCGTTCAACGAATTAGCTGCTCTTTCGGCCTCAGCCTGGTCGGCAAACAGTCCATATACAGCTGACCCGGAACCGGACAAAGACACGTATCTGGCACCTGATTTCTCCAAGGCACGTTTCACTTCACGTATGGCGGGATACTTCGGGAAAACGACGCTTTCAAAGTCATTTTCAATCCCGGTACGGACAAGGTCGAGAAGCAGTGCCTCGGCCCGGTCCCAGCCCTTTGCCGGGACACCGGTTGGAGAATAACTGGTACCGCTAAACCATTCATACACTGAATGGCTGAACCTCTTCATTGTACAAAAGCCATTCTGCGAGGTCAATTCATCGTGCTCCTGGCTGCGCTTGTCCCAGTCAGCAAACGCGACGGGAGTGGAAACGCCCACTTCCGGCGTCGCTATCACGCAGGGAAAGCTGGGCAGGTCTTCCATGGCGAATACCTGTTCACCGCGACCCGTCCCGAGCACGGTTCCTCCAATCAGGAAGAGCGGCAGGTCAGAGCCAACCTCGGCGGCGATGCGCAGCCGCTCGTCCGGAGCAAGCTGTTTCTTCACGGCCCGTTCCAGGCCGAGCAAAGTGGCAACCGCGTTGGACGATGCTCCTCCCAGCCCGCCCTGCACCGGCAGCTTTTTTTCGATGGTGATCCGCACCCGGCCGCGCGTCTTGATCGCGCGCAGAAATTTATCGGCAATTCGCCAGCAGGTGTTGGTCTCGTCCGCCGGCACGCGCGGATCTTTGCAGTAGATATCAATGCCCACACCCCGGCTCACGTCCACCCGCACCACGTCCGCCAGCGCGATGGTCTGGTAAATGGTGCGCAGTTCGTGGAACCCGTCTTCCCGCCGCGGCCCTATGCGCAAGCCGATATTGATTTTTGCGAAGGAACGTACCCCAATGGCCATCTGAGTGTGGCCATGATAACACCCGAGTCGCCCAAACCCCAGCGGTGGAAAGACTTAACACTCTCAAATGCCCCTGGTTAAGATCAAACCGGGGCTCCTCGAGTGCGCGCGGCTTCCAGAAAGCGTGGAGAGAACATTTCAGAAAATCCGGCTATCGTTCACGCAGGTCCAGGGACGGGGGGCTTATCGGAACAGGGGGGCTGAACTAGTACCGAAACAGGTACGAGATCTTCACAAAGATCTGCCGGCCATCATTGATGAAGCTGTTACGCGTGCGCAGAAGGCCGTCAAAGCTCTGGCCTGGGGCGCACGGTGCGCCGCTGCAGAGCCGCAGCAGTGATGGGTCAATATTCTGGAGATCGCTGTTGTAGCCGGCGTAGATGGCCGTTCCCGGATTGACCAGGTATGTGAAAAGCACGTCGCCATTAAAGCCCTTGGTATTTTGCAGGCTGGTCAGGGCAGGGTTGCCGATGGTCGCCGTGTATTGGCCGATCAGGCGGAGGGAAAACTCCTTGGTGAACTGGTAGTTCCACTTGGAGCGGATGATGTGATTGTTGAAGATATTGGCGCGGGTATCCAGGGTGAGCAGCCGCGTCATCAGATAGGTGTTGTCAATGGTAAGGCCTTTCAGCGGCCGCACCGTGGCGCGCAACTGGCCTGTGTTGGCGTAGGCCAGCAACGGCGGCCCGACCTGCGGAACAAAGTTAGTCGCCGTACCCCAATCCATCTCGGCGTTGATACTCAGCCACTTGAAGTACTGTGTGCCGGCCGAGATTCCGCCATCAATATGTGCATAGTCACGGTTGGCTGTGAGCGCGGAGAAATCCTCAGGCCTCAGCCGTTCGTGCTCGAGTTCTCCAAAAACATTGAAGAAACTTTTGCGCTGAAAATTCCATTCATAGTTGGGGTTTACCACGTAATCCAGACGCGTGCCGTTGTGGTCCCATAGCGCCGCTTCGAACATACGCGGCCCGTGAGCGGTGAGAATGTGTCCTTCCGTATGCCACGTGTATCCGACGAAATTGCTGACCTGGCGGATGTCGGTGCGCGGCACGAAACCGGTTTCGGTGCTGAATCCGGGGGAAATGTCCTGATACCGGATGTTGAACTCAACCGCCCTGGAACTTCGCTCCACAAAGACGTTATAGGCCGGCCCGGACTCATGCGAGCCGTCATTAAATTTTGTCTCTGAGGTCACGGCCTGGGCGTTCATCTGCCAGTTCCGGTTGATCTTGATCTCCGTATCAATACCGCCAACCCGGTTAAAACCCACTTCGCATTCAGTCAGGGTGCAGAAGCTGTTGGCCGCCGTGTGCAATTCGCGGTCAGTATAGATCAGGCCCACGCTGCTGCCCTTGCCCAACTGGCGGTTCAGACGGAACACACCGAAGTACGCATTGTTGCCGGAAAGAGGATCGCTGGAGATCACGGCCTGCCCCGGCGCACGGTCATTGGCGAAAAACGCCCCAATCGCCCACGGGCCCGCGACGCCTGTGAGCCGGGCGCCGTAAAGCGGATTTACCACCCGGCGCGTGAACACCAGATTGAGAGGCGTCTGAAAAAAATTCGAGTTCTCCTGGAAGAAGGGCCGCTTCTCCGGGAAGAACACCTCAAAGCGCTGGTTCACCGTGACCTGGGGATCGTCGGACTCGATCTCGCCGAAATCCGGGTTGATCGTGGTATCGAGCACCAGACTGTCCTTTATCACGACCTTGGAATCGAGCCCCCCTTTGGGATCCAGGGTTTTGCCGGTGAGGCGTTCACCCGCCGGATCACGCTCATCCAGCGCGCGGAAGGCGCCGGCCGAGGTGTAAGGGATGAATTGCATGTTGCGGCCCGGAGAAATGTCATGGAAGCCCTCCAGCGTGCCCTCCTGCGTCAGATTGCCCTGAACCTTGTTGGTATTGCGCGGGAAGTATGAATGCTCAGAGTTGCGCGGAATCACCCGGATCAGAATAAAGCCCCAATCATCGCTCGCCTTTGGCCGAAAACGCAGCGATTTGAAAGGGATTTCCATGATGACGATGTAGCCGCTGCCATTCATCTGGGTGTACGTGTGCCAGACCGTATCAAACGAGTTATCGAAGCCCTGATTTTCCGCATAGAGCCCGTCCTGCTGGATGCCGTAGGGATTGCTGTAGAACATGTACGCGTGGCGGTGGTCGTGGAATGTGTCCAGCCACAACCCGACCTGGTCGTCGTCATCAATGAGCTCGCGGCGCAGCATGCGCGCGCGGATCTTGCGCGGCTCCCTGTCAAAAGCCAGATACACCGCGTAAAAATTCTTGTCGGTATAGCCCAGGAAGGCTTCCGTCGGCTCGCTCACGGGCTCGCCGTCACGGGGTTCCTTCTGCGTAAAGTGGGAGACCTCCGCCATCTGCCGGGCCAGGGGAGTAGACGGTTCCATGCCCGCAAAGTCAGCGAGCCTGGGGGCAGCCGTCAGCCGTGGTATGAACACAGAGCTGACTTCGTGCGTCAGCGTTGGGCGCAGGTCAGGATTCGGTTCAGCCTTGGAGCTCAATTTTGCCGCTTCCGTCTGGGCAGCCGCTGTCGCCAGCGCAAGGATCACAACCAGCGCAGTGGATATGGACCTAAAAATAGTTTTGAACGTGCGCACGGTTTTGCGGTCCGGCTCTGAACGGCGGCAGGCAAACGGATGGCGCGGACCCAAGTGCTTAGACTCCTAACTTCAGTGAACGTTAGACGGGCTGCAAGAAAGCGTAACGTAAATCTCGGCCTCAGGAAAGCAGGTGAACCACTGCAGCGGGTTCCGTTAGAACAGCCCCGGTTGGCGGCCGTACTTGATGCCAAAGTGATCATAAGCCAGCCGCGTTGCCACTCGCCCCCGAGGCGTGCGATCCAGGAACCCGATCTGCATCAAAAAGGGCTCGTAGATTTCTTCCAGCGCCTCCGGTTCTTCAGCCAAAGCGGCGGCCAGAGTATTCAGCCCCACCGGGCCTCCGTTGTACTTCTGGATAATCGTCAACAGCAGGCGCCGGTCAACCTCGTCAAAGCCGTGCTGGTCAACCTCCAGCATCTCCAGCGCTGCCTGGGCGGTGGCCTTATCAATGCGGCCTGCGCCCCGGACCTGGGCGAAGTCGCGCACCCGGCGCAGCAGCCGGTTAGCGATGCGAGGCGTTCCCCGGGCACGGCTCGCCAGTTCCGTGGCCCCCTCTCCATCAATCCCAACGCCCAGAATTTCGGCTGAGCGCTCAATCACGAACTTGAGCTCATCCGTGGAATAAAACTCCAGGCGTAAAAGAATGCCGAACCGAGAGCGCAAAGGCGCGGAGAGCAGGCCGGCGCGAGTTGTGGCCGCAACGAACGTGAACGGCTTTACATCAATCGTGTGAGTGCGCGCTGAAGGTCCCTGCCCGATAATAATGTCCAGCTTGTAATCTTCGAGGGCAGAATAAAGGATCTCTTCCAGCGCTGGTTGAAGGCGGTGCACCTCATCCAGGAACAACACCTGCTTGTCGTTCAGATTGGTGAGGATGGCGGTGAGGTCACCTTTGATCTGGACAGCCGGGCCCGCCGTCTGCGAGAACCCAACCCCCATTTCATTCGCGATGATCGTCGCCAGCGTGGTCTTGCCCAGCCCCGGCGGACCGTACAGCAGAACGTGGTCCAGCGCTTCTCCGCGCGATCTGGCCGCCTCAATGGCCACGGAAAGATTGTCTTTGACCTTCTTCTGGCCGATGAACTCGCGCAGAAAGCGGGGACGCAGCTTCAGTTCAAAAGAAGCGTCGTCCTCCACGGGAACCGCTGAGACCAGCCTCTCGCGGGTCAAACTTTTATCGCTGTCCGCCACTCTGGCGATGCTAAAGCGAACCCGAAAAAAAAGCCAGTTGGAAATCCCCGGCTGCGTTCCGGAACCAGCGCCTACTGCTTTTTCGAGAGGTTCAGGCCGTCGTACTCCCTGGCCTTGGCCTGCAGTTCTCCGGCGTTCGGAGCCTTGGGAACCAGGATCAGGTAATCCCTGATCTGCTGCGCCGCTCCCGCGAAGTCCCGCTTCTGCGCCATGAGATTGCTCAGCAGCAGCAACACCTCGGGATGGAGATGCCGCGTGTCGGCGGCCTTGAACTTTTTGGCGCTGTCTTCCGCTGCCTGATAGTTGCCCAGGTTGTAATTTGCCGCCGCATTGTAAAAGCCCGCCGCCGGAAAGGCGTAGGGGTTCAGGCTTGTTAACTGGGCGGTGAGTTGGGCTGCCTGCTGCCAGTTTTTCTCTGTGATGGCGAGCAACGCCAGCCCAAACAGTGGATTCACGTACCTGGGGTCAGCTTTCAGCGCGTGATCGTATGCTTCGTGCGCGGCCGGAAGATTTTGCTCCCGGTGTTCCACGTCGCCCAGGCGGGACCAGGCCTCCGCGAACTGCGGATAGATGCGTACGGCCTTCTCCAGGTCCTTTTGAGCTTCGGGGAGCTTATCGGCAAAGAATGCCTTGGACCCTTTTTCAAAAGCCTTCCGCGCATCTTTCGGCGCGGACATGCTGGTGGCGCTGATGGCGCTGCCCTGCACATTCCCCAGGCGCTTCAGTACGATCGTGCCGACGTCAAGCTGGAATGAATCTCCGATATTGGGCTGCAAGCGCACCGTGGACGACTGGAATCCACCCAGAACCGCACGTATTTCACAACCCTGTAAATCCAGCGCTTGCCGCGTCGATGACTGCGGAGCCGGCAAACCGGGGCCCGGAGGGAAACGGGAATCACTCTCGCTGGCGTCCTGAAAGCCAACGTTCTGGCCAATCTGTAACTGAAAGTGGCCTTTGAAATCCGTGTATCCCTCGCGACGGCTCATGCCGTTGCATACCCGTTCAATGGCTACCGGTTCGGGAAGGCGGGCGCCGCCTTCAATGATTACGCGTCCGGAGATGAAGAACGGCTGCAGATTCTCGTTGGGGTTGCCGGGCATTCGTGGAATGGCAGGAGTGTTCCGTGGAGGGCCGCTGTTGCCGCGTTTTTGCGCTCCAGCCGCGTGCAGAAGAATGAAGATCGCGGCCACAAGCCAGATTCGCTGTTGCGAGGAGACTGGAAACATGTTCGCCCTCCGCAAGATTGATTTGCCGTCGTAAGCTAAGCGGGTTCACCGGGGACGAATGACGGTCGATCAAAAGAATCTTACGCCGAATCGGGGCCGCCTGAGTCGTAGATTTTGGACAAGCCGCCGGCTGGACCGGGCCGGGCGGAAGGGTGTGAAAACTCTCATCCGGAGGTGGCGGTCGCACCACTGTGAAGCTGGATTGCTGCCGTGATCATGTTCCAAGGCTCTCATGGCGCATGCCCAGCTCTGCAATCACTTCCTGTCCCAGCAGCTTGCTGCCGTCATAGAGCACTTCGATAAGACGGGCGCGGCTGCCGCGCGTGTTGGCCACAGCGGTGGGAATCTCAGGTGTCGGAAAGACCCCTACCATCTCCCATTTGTTTTCTCCGGTCTGCACCCAGAGTTCATATTGTTTCCACTTGGC
>JBLMYN010000443.1:0-5433 GCA_050258305.1 Actinomycetota bacterium | reverse complement strand
ACCGGAGAGGCGGCAGGCGCAAAGGGAGTTACAGCGTTCATCGTGGATGCAGGCGCGAGCGGACTGACAGTCGCCGAGCGCATTGAAGTCATGGCGCCGCATCCGCTTGCGCGGCTTGAATTCAAACAGTGCCGCATTCCGGCTTGTCAGCGCCTCGGCGATGAAAGCCAGGGATTCAAAATTGCCATGGCCACTCTGGATATCTTTCGCTCGTCCGTGGCTGCGGCGGCGCTGGGGTTCGCGCGGCGCGCGATGCACGAGGCCTTGCGGCGCGCCACGTGCCGTAAGATGTTCGGCCAGGCCCTTGCCGACTTTCAGTTGACCCAGGCAAAGCTGGCGAAGATGGCCACCGATATCGATGCCGCGGCCCTGCTTACCTACCGCGCTGCGTGGCTGAAAGATCTTGGCCGGCCCGTGACTGTAGAGGCGGCGATGGCTAAAATGACGGCCACGGAAATAGCTCAACAGGTGATTGATGCGGCGATTCAGATTTTTGGCGCGCTGGGCGTTGTCCGTGAGGAACCGGTAGAGCGGCTCTACAGGGAAATCCGTCCTTTACGAATTTATGAAGGCGCAACAGAGGTGCAGCAATTGATCGTCGCTCGTGGCATTATCAAGGCGTTCCAGGAAAGCGAGCGCCCGCATGGCTGAAGCTTCGGCTTCTACTCCAGAGCCTCTGATTCCCGAGCCGCAACCGTATCGTACGCAGGTACTGGTCCGTTTTGCCGACTGCGATCCCGCCGGAATCGTTTTCTATCCCAGGTTCCTGGTGATGTTTAACAACCTGGTGGAGGACTGGTGCCGCGACGGGCTGGGCTTTTCGTTTGATGAAATCGTGGTGCAGCGGGGATGGGGATTGCCAACTGTGCACCTGGAAGTGAATTTCATCGCCCCGAGCCGGCTCGGGGAGGTGCTGACCGCGAGCCTTTACGTCCGTAATATCGGTACCAGCTCGATTGGCGCAGATATTGCTCTTTCCGGGCCAGATGAAGTTGACCGTGTGCGTGGCAAAGTGGTGCTGGTACTGACCGATCGTCGAAACCACAAGTCATTTCCCATTCCGGACGACTTGCGGGCGAAGATATCCCAGTTCCTGATTCCGGCCTGAGGGCTGGCAGGGCGGGAACACAAGGGTGAAACCAAGGCATGAAATTTCTGCAACCACCAAATTGGGCAAGGCCGAAAGGCTACGCCAACGGCGTAGCGACAAAGGGTAGTCTGGTCTTTGTGAGCGGCATCGTCGGCTGGAACCGTCAGGGCGAATTTGAGAGTCGGGATTTCGTGGCTCAGGTACGGCAGGCACTCAACAACATTGTGGAAATTCTGGCCCAGGCGAACGCCCGGCCGGAGCACATCGCGCGCATGACCTGGTACGTGGTCGATAAACATGAGTACCTGGGCGCGAGCAAAGAAATGGGTGCAGCATACCGTGAAGTCATTGGCCGGCATTATCCAGCGATGACTGTGGTCGAGGTTTCAGGCCTTATCGAGACCGACGCACGGGTGGAGATTGAAGTGACGGCTGTTGTGCCGGACTGAAAAGAGGGTGTAATTTCACGTGGCTACTCCTGACGCGCTGATTTCATCTGGAGCTCAAGATCAGGGCCGGTATTTTGCGCCGTTCAGCCCGCGCCGTCTTCTTGTGCTTGCCGGGATCGGGATGATCCTGGCGGGAATGGTTTTTGGCGACATTTTTGCCATATTCATTCTCCACCAGAACGCCTCGCGGGTGGGAACCAGCTTGAATGCTGCGGCGACTGCGGCATCGGCGGGCAATAGTGCAGGAGTCCAGGCCAGCTTTGCCGAGGTGGGGGAATTCCTGGAGAACCGCGGAACCAAGGTGGACACCCATGTCCACCTGATCGGGTTTGGCTTTCTTGCCTTGATGCTCGCGATTCTGCAGCCATGGGTCGCACTGTCTGAAACTGCTCGAAAACGCCTGGCGTGGTGGTTTGTCTTTGGCGGAATCGTGCTTCCACTGGGAGTATTTCTCATTCACTATGTCGGGCTGGCATATAGTCCGCTTGCTGCCATCGGTTGGGCGAGCATTGTGGCTGACATTGCCGGATTTGTGGTGATGATGGCGACTGCCGGTTATCTATGCGGGATCGTGAGGCATTTCCGCAATTCGGGGCGGGCCGTGATGCGGGATTCGTTGCTAAGCACGCCGACGGCGGCCGGCCGTTTGCTGCTCGGCGGAGGGCTTTTGCTGGTGCTGGCTGGATTTTTGCACGGCCTCTATTACGCGGGAACGGGTCTCAATCGCCATGAGGCCGCTGACTACAACATCCTGGCGCGAATGAGTTCGGCTGCTGCGGCGCAAAATGGTCCTGAGGTCAAGCGCGCTCTGCAGCAATATGGACAGCTTCAGGGAGAGAAGGCAGTAAACATCGCGGCGCACGCGCATTTTGCCGAGTTCGGACTGCTGGCGATGCTCCTTGCTTTCTTTCAGCCTTATGTTGGGTTAAGAGAATCATGGCGGACACGTTGGGCCGGGGTGCTGCTGGTTGGCTCTGCCCTGCTGCCAGTCTGCGTGCTGCTGGAAATCAAATTTGGATTGCTGGCAGGAGGGCTGGCTGATTTCGGTGGTTTACTGGTGATTGTGGCCGGCTTCGCAATGTGGATTGGCATTCTGCGCTACACAGGAACTCTGGACACTGCAACCGTGAGGGAGCCGTGAGCAGCGCGAAACGAGTCTTGCTGCTCGGCGGTATCAGTCTGGCTCTCATCGGAATGGCGTATGGCCTCTGGTATGCGGCATTCGCGGAACATCAGGCTCTGGATGCCATCGGAGCATCGCTGACAAACACATTCACTGCGGCGGCACACCGAAACCAGAGATTGTCCGCGGAAGCTTTGCTCCAGTACCGGCAGGCCAAGTACGACTATGAGCGCCAGGTAGATGCGCACAGCCACTGGCTTGGGCTATCCATGGTGCTGATTGTGCTCGGCCTGGGTTTTGATTATGTGACCTTCTCCGCGAAGCAAAAGCTGGCGCTTGCCTGGGCGCTGCTGCTGGGCTCATTGCTCTTTCCACTGGGAGTGCTGCTGCAAACAGTCAACCGCGGCATAGGCCCCAAATTGCTTGCGATTGCCGGGTCGGGCGTAGTGGTGCTTGCCATGGCATTGACGATAGCGGGTTTCCTGCGGCGTCCTGCTGCAGATAAGACTGTCTGACGATGTGAATTTAGCTCAATTTCATGATGTATCCCGCCACAACCGGCCAGGAATCAAGTAACCTGTTGAAGAGCGCCGGAATCGAATGGAGACAGAGCGCATATCCATCGGCCGAGCAGTAGAGAGGCCCACACTTGAAAACCAAAAACGCAGAAGATTTTCGTAAGCCGATTCTGGAAGGCAAGGGCGAAACTGATTATGAGCGGTATCTCCGAACGGATGACCTGCTTTCACTGCAAACGCCCATTGACCAGCTATCCCATCCGGATGAGCTGACGTTCCAGGTTGTTCATCAATCTTCAGAATTGTTGATGAAAGGCGCAGCCTGGGAACTGGAGCGAGCGCGGGCCGCCATCGAGCACGGCGACTTCGGCAACGCCGCCCGGCTTATCCGGCGGGCGAATGCCATGTTGGAATATCCAGTTTCGCTTCTTCACATACTCGAGACCATAACGCCGTACGACTATCACATCATCCGCGCCGGTCTCGGACACGGAAGCGGGTTGGATTCGCCGGGGTTCCTTTCCCTGTTACATATCGCGCCGAGAATCGGCGACGCCTTCCAGAACCAGCTCACAAAGAAGGGCCTGGCCTATGATGACATTTACCGCCGGCACCAGGAATTTTTCGGGTTGCACGATGTGGCCGAGCGAATGCTGGATTTTGACGAACGCATGCAGCTGTTCCGGTTTCATCACTTAAAGCTCGCGCAACGCATCATTGGCGGCGGGGTGGTGGGTACCATGGGAACCCCCGTTGAGGTGCTGCAGCAGCGCATGCAGCATCTGGCGTATCGCGAGCTGTGGGAATTGCGTAACCAGATCACTGCAAAGGCCGGCGCCGCACCGATCGAAGAACGAACCAGCCGCTGAGTTAGCGGCTGGTCTGGAATTCGGTTATAGAGATGGTTAGTGACTTCCGGTCTGTCGTATCGGGGAAGTTTCTGCAGCGGTTGCCGTGATCGCGGGCACCTGACGTTTCACGATCCCGGAATCTACGATCTCTCCGCTGCGTGAGATGGTCTTGAAATAGAGCTGATTCCCGGAGACCTGCATGATCATAAAGCAGCGGTCCTGATCGAATCCTGCCGCCTCATCGGCGGCTTTTCTCAGCCCTCCGTCACGCAATTTTCCGGAGCTGCCCAGAACAAAGTACAGGATCCCGTTCTGGGGCGTTACGCGCTCGTACACGTGGTCATGCCCGGAAAATACGACATTGACGCCGTATTGTTCGAAAACCGGCTCGAGCACCGCGCGCAGATCGGTGTCACTGCCGTGGCGCTTCCCGTCCGAATAGAGGGGATGGTGGAAATACGCGATCTTCCACTCGGCTGTTGATTTCTGCAGCTCGTTCTTCAACCAGGCGAGCTGGTCCGCGCTCATGAAATTGCTGTCCAGCACGAAAAACTGGATGTTGCCCTTTGTATACGTGTAATACCGATGGCCCTCCATATTGAAAGGGGCATAAGAGACTTCATCGGTATTGTCATGGTTACCGAGGGTCGCGTAGAACTTTACGCCTTCGTCGAGCAGTGGCTTGTAAGGCAGCGCAAACTTTTTCTGAAAATCGTTGCTCGAGTGGCCGCCGTAAATGTTGTCGCCGAGCATGACTACGAAACCGAAATCAGTGGTCTGATGGATGGTCTGCATCTCCCGCCCCAGGTCATACTGGGCGGAATCGCCGGTTCCACTGTCGCCGATGACGGCAAAGCGGACAGAGTCCGGGTTGTTGGGGAAGGTGACCGGCATCGCCTCGACTGTAACAGGCGCAACCTTTGCGGAGACTGAAGATACTGCTACGGTGGCTGCCGAATCGGGTCCGTTGGGGGTTACTGCGTGGACGCTGGAGAACGCGCCCAGGATGAAGAGCACTACAGATACTACGTGAAGCACAACACTAAGAGTGTAGCACGAAGCGAACGCATCAGTAGCCCAAAAAGATTACATACCCCTGGCCCTGACGATGCGCCGGATGCCAGAGAAGCTTCAGATTATTTCCTTTTTGTGCATCAGTGGGATGCAGGCGAATCATGCGCTCTTTCTGACGCTTCCAAAATACATGGCCGGACACGCGGATGGTTCGCCGGTGTCCGGCCATTGTTACAGTCGAGAGATGGCTCCTCCTAGAGAAGGAGCCATCTTTGGCTAGTTACTGTTGTCCAGCTGCGGAGGGCGCCTCCACAATGTCACTGATCCGCCGGATTCTGTGCGTGCTCTGGAATTTCGCGCTGCGGAGCAGTTTTGCGCCCTTGATCTT
>JBLMYN010000442.1:0-6552 GCA_050258305.1 Actinomycetota bacterium | reverse complement strand
ACGAACAAATGCAAAAAGCCCTCGCCGAAGTGGCGCCCAACCTGCCCTTTTCTGCTTTTCACAAAATGAGCGATCTTCAGGCGCAGGCGCTCGCCGACCAGCGGCTGGAAGTGATGCTGCTGAGCGCCCTTGCCGGTCTGGGTCTGCTTCTTTCTGTAATCGGTGTGTATGGACTGGTTTCGAATCTGGTGGCTCAACGGCGGCGTGAGATCGGCATTCGCATGGCTCTTGGTTGCACGCTGCCTCAAGCCATGGTTGAAGTTGGCCGTTCGGGTGTCATCGCAGTTGCCATCGGGCTTGCAGCCGGCTTAGGAGCCTCAGTGTTCGCATTGCGCGCCATTGAGAGCCAGATTTTTGGGGTGCGCAGCCTCGATCCCGCCACACTGATCACAGCCTGTTTGGTGTTGCTGATCGCCGCTTGCGCGGCCAGTTTCGCGCCGACACTGCGTATTGCACGCATCAATCCCGCAGCAACGTTGAGATCTGAATGAGGCAGATGTGATGCTGCTCACGGCTTGCAGTACCTGCAATCTGGCAAAATCACACGACTCACGGAGGTCGTAAATGTCCTGGCTAACTCAGTTGTTCTCCCGCCGTCGCGTTTACACTGACTTGTCAGACGAAATCCGCGAACACCTTCGGGAAAAAGTTGAAGAATTAATGGCCGGTGGTCTCCCGCGGCAGCAGGCGGAAGAGACAGCCCGTCGTGAATTTGGGAATGCCGCACTGATCGAAGAGCACGGACGGGAAGTATGGCATTGGGCTGTGCTTGAAAGCCTGTTTGCAGATCTCAAGTATGCAGTACGCCGCCTGAAGAGTTCGCCCGGATTTACTCTGGTCGCTGTGGCGACCCTGGCAATTGGGATTGGGGGCAATACTGCGATTTTCACCCTCATCCATGCGGTCATGCTGCGGTCTCTGCCGGTTCGCGATCCCCAGCAGTTGCTGCGGCTCAGCGGGGACGAACCTGACTGCTGTGTCATAAGCGGTCTGCAGCGAGAGTGGGGCATCTACTCGTATCCCCTTTACCAGGACCTTCGCGATCACACTCCACAGTTTGAAGAGCTCGCAGCGTTCAAAGCTTCGCCAAACAGAATCGGTGTGCGCCGCCAGGGCGACTCCCGTCCCGCGCAATCCTTTTTGAGTGAGTACGTATCAGGAAATTATTTCAGGATGTTCGGAGTGGGCGCTGGGGTGGGACGGATGCTGTCGCCAGAAGACGACAGGCCGGGCGCCACCCCGGTAGCGGTAATGAGCTATCGTGCGTGGAAGCGCGCCTATTCTCAGGATCACAGCGTGGTTGGTTCCACTTTTGTGATTGACGCCATGCCTGTTACCGTGGTGGGCGTTGCTCCTGAAGCGTTCTACGGCGATACACTCCGCGAACATCCTCCCGATTTCTGGTTACCGCTCAATGACGAGCCTCTGCTGTCCGGCAGCAATTCTTTGCTCAAAAATCCCGGCGAGCACTGGCTTTATTGCATCGGCCGTCTCAGGAGTGGGGTCGCAATCCAGTCGCTGCAGGCGCAGCTCACGGTTGAGTTGCAACAATGGCTGAAGAGTCCGGCAGGCGCTACTACGGTAGCCGCAGAGGCGGCACAAGATCCTTCCAAGAGCCACATCGTGCTTACGGCGGGCAATGCAGGTATGGCGGTCATGCGGAATGTTTACGGCGACGGCCTGAAACTTCTCCTCGCAATTTGCGGTCTGGTGCTCCTGCTGGCGTGCGCCAACCTTGCCAATCTTCTGCTGGCCCGCGGCGCAGCGACCCGCCAGAAAACGGCGGTCCGCCTTGCACTCGGTGCGCGGAGAACGCGCGTTCTTCGCCAGTTCCTTACGGAGAGCTTGTTACTGGCTCTGATGGGAGGAGCAGTAGGGTTATGGGTTGCATTTCTGGCAACGCGCTCGATGGTCCGTTTTGCTCTGGGACAGGGCGGTTACCTTCCAGTTAATCTTGCACCGTCGCTGCCGGTTCTGGCTTTTACGTTGATCCTCTCGTTGCTGACCGGCATTATTTTCGGCGTGGCGCCGGCATGGATTGCTTCTCATTCAGATCCACTGGATGCGTTGCGCGGAGCCTCCCGTTCCACTGGAGACCAGAACTCCGTGCGGAAATCCCTGGTTGTGGTTCAAATGGTGATCTCAACAGTACTGTTGGTATCCGCGGGCATGTTGACGCGCAGCCTTATTAACCTGGAGAAGCAGGAGTTGGGGTTCGAGCCTCGCGCACGCCTTCTGGTCCGGGTGAATCCAGCTCTCGCCGGGTACAACCAGGATCGGCTGAGCGGCTTGTACCAGCAGCTTCAGCAGCAGTTGCCGCAAATCCCGGGCGTAACCAGCGCCAGTTACGCACAATACACGCCGTATTCCGGGAATAACTGGAGCGGCCCGATATTTTTTCCAGTGCAGAGTCCCAAAACTACCAGTGACTATCACTTTGCTTCATGGAACCGGGTTGGCCCTCATTATTTTGAAACCGTTGGGACGCCATTGCTGCGCGGGCGCGCCATCGACGAGCGCGACACCCCCAGCTCACCCCACGTTGCTGTTGTTAACCAGGAGTTTGCCAAAGAGTTCTTCAAGAACGAGGATCCCATGGGCAAGCACTTTGGCATGACCCAGGACACAAGCACGAATTACGAGATCATCGGCGTTGTAGCGGATGTCAAATATGCGAACGCAGACCAGCCCTTCTATCCCATGTTCTTCCTGCCCTTTCTTCAACTCACGCCCTACCAGCAGGACACATTCAAGTCCGCCGACCTCCGCTCCAATTACCTGAATGCCATCGTGGTGAAAATGACCGGGAGCCCGCAGAGTATCGAACCGCAGGTGAGAAAATCGCTGGCGAGCATTGATCCCAATCTGGCGGTTATCTCGATCAGCAGCCTGGGGGACGAGGTAGCAGATAGCTTTTCCGGACAGCGCCTGCTCGCGGTCCTGACCGGCCTGTTTGCTCTGCTTGCATTGCTGCTGGCGGCGATTGGCATCTATGGCGTGACCGCGTACACCGTGGCTCGTCGCACGAATGAAATTGGGATTCGGATTGCACTCGGCGCCACCCACAGCAACGTAACCTCACTCGTGTTTCGCGGGATTTTCACTCAGGTTGCTCTGGGATTGGCGATTGGACTGCCGGGGGCAATCGCCGGCGCCCACCTTCTTGCGTCGCAACTGTACAACACCACGAGTTACGATCCATTGATTCTGTCCATCGCTGTCGTGGTGCTTTCAATCTCTGCGCTGCTCGCGGGACTCTTGCCCGCGCGGCGGGCCGCCCGGGTGGACCCGTTGCGCGCATTGCGTATCGAGTAAATCGCGGCTCCGGCCATGCTGCTATCATGAGTTCGGCTATCCTTGCTGGAGGATCCTTGTCGAAAAACGATCTCGTTCAGGAAAAAATCACGCTGGATGTCGGTAAAAGCAGCATGGACTGTTATGTCGCTCGTCCCAGTGATTCGTCCTCCCACCCTGCAACCATCGTCCTGCAGGAAGCTTTTGGCGTGAACTCGCATATCCGCAATATGTGCGACCGGTTTGCCGCAGAGGGCTACATTGCCATCGCGCCAGAATTATTTCATCGCACCGCCCCGGGATTTGAAGGAAGCTACACTGACTTTGCGGCCGTCGTGCCGCATATGCAGGCCATGACCAATGAAGGAGCTGAAGCAGACCTGCGCTCCACATTTGAGTGGCTGCAATCGCAGAGGAATCTCCAGCAGGATCACATCTTTTCGGTTGGATATTGCATGGGCGGACGCATGGCATTTCTCGCCAATGCAACGCTCCCGTTACGTGCCGCGGCCTCTTTTTATGGCGGCGGAATTGCTCCCGGCTTGCTTGACCGGGCGTCGCAGTTGCATGGCCCCATTCTCCTCTGCTGGGGCGGGCTCGATAAACACATTTCTCCCGAACAGCGTCAAGCGGTGACGGATGCGCTGCGCAAAGCCGGTAAGAGCTACGTCAACGTGGAATTTTCTGATGCCGATCACGGCTTCAACTGCGATGAGCGCGCCTCCTATCAGCCGCGTGCTGCCCGGCAGTCCCGGGCGTTGCTGCTCGAATTTCTGCGGTCGTAGAATCTGCGCCAACCGCGGTAGCATCTGAGATTAGGCAGTTCTTCTTTCAGGATGGCCGAATCCAACTCCAATCAGGCGACTTCTTCGCATGCGGAAGGCGTTCGTTTTCTGGTGCGCGCTCTGAGGCACCGGAATTACCGCCTCTTTTTCGGCGGGCAGACCATATCCCTGATCGGCACGTGGATGACGCGGATCGCTACGGCCTGGCTGGTATATCGCCTGACCGGGTCCGCCATGCTGCTAGGCCTGGTGGGGTTTGCAGGACAACTGCCGACATTTCTGCTGGCTCCGTTTGCCGGCGTCTGGGTGGACCGCTGGAACCGGCACCGCGTGCTCGTAGTGACACAGGTGCTGGCGATGCTGCAGTCGTTTGCCCTGGCTGCGCTGGCGCTTAGCGGTCGCATCACCGCCATGGAGATCCTGTGGCTCAACGCTTTCCAGGGAGCGATCAACGCGTTCGACATGCCGGCGCGCCAGGCGTTCGTTCTCGAGATGGTGACCGACCGCGGCGACCTGAGCAACGCCATCGCCTTGAATTCGTCCATGGTCAACATGGCGCGTCTGGTTGGCCCGTCTGTCGCGGGGCTGATCATTGCCGCTGTGGGTGAAGGCTACTGCTTCCTGATTGACGGGTTCAGCTATCTTGCGGTGATTGCCTCCCTGCTGCTGATGCAGCTTGCCGCCACCGTCCCGTTGAGCCGCGGCAAAAACACTCTGGCCGACCTAAAGGAAGGTTGGCAGTACGTCACCGGCTTTCCTCCGGTACGTGATGTATTGCTGCTCCTGGCGGTCGCCAGCCTCATGGGCATGCCCTACATGGTGCTGATGCCGATCTTCGCAGGCAAGATCCTGCATGGCGGGCCCCACACACTTGGATTCCTTATGGGATGCACCGGAGTCGGCGCACTCACCGGCGCTGTGGTTCTTGCCGCCCGCAAAAGCGTGCTCGGACTTGGCCGGGTGATCCCTCTGGCAGCCGCCGCTTTTGGCGCCGGGCTTGTGGCTTTTTCGTTTTCGCAGTGGCTGTGGCTCTCTTATGTCCTGATGTTTGTCGTTGGGTTTGGAATGATGCAGCAGATGGCATCCAGCAACACCATCCTGCAAACTATCTCGCCTGATGACAGGCGGGGACGCGTGATGAGTTACTACACGGTGGCAATTGTCGGCATGATGCCCTTCGGCAGCCTTTTCTCCGGCTGGCTCGCCGCTCGCATTGGAGCGCCTCTGGCCCTCGCCATCGGGGGTGCATTCTGCCTGCTGGGCGCCGGCCTGTTCGCTCTGCGACTTGGCCGCATACGCGAACTCGTTCACCCAATTTACGTGCAGCTTGGCATTATTCCCGAAATTGCTGAGGGGCTGAACTCGGCGGCAGTACTGAGTTCGGTTGGCGAAGAATAAAACCGCACACCTAACGGTAGTATCCCTCTCTCGCTTCAACCACTGCGTTTTCATGTGCCCGCTTCGCCTCCGGCGCCAGCTTCACCTCAATCTTGCAGAATGTACCTTTCGGCTGATGCCCCGCGGGATGGTATCCGAGCGTATAGAGTTTGCGGATGTCGTCAATCAACGACGCCAGACGCTGGTCGATTCGTTTGCGGCTGGTTTCCACTACCTGTCCGCCTGTGGCACGGGCGTACTTGTGAACTTCGCCCGGCGGATAGAGCATGTTGTTCAGCATGGTCTCGCCGGCTTTGGAAAGGCGCAGTGAAAATTCGTCGTCCGAGATTTGGCTGGTTTCGAGCAGGGTAAAGACCGCCGTGCCTGTCCGCAACAACTCCTGCATCGCTTCTTTTTCCGTGTGTAGTTTCTTTCCGCCAAGGCTGCGACCGTAATGTGCTTTAACCTCGTCCGAAGGAAAATTGGGAATGTCATCTGTGAACCAGATGATCACGCGCCGGTTCAGCCGGTTTCCTGACTTCTCCAGACGTGCCGTGGCCTGATAAATGCCTTCATTAAAGAAGGCCGCCTCTCCACTTTCCATCCGGCTGGCTTTCCTGATTGCTTTTACCGCCAGGGCGCGATCGGTGGTGAAATCCTGAAGCAGTTGAGCTGTGGCCGAATAGGTCATCACCGCAACTTCATCCTGCGGCTTGAGGTGCTGCAAAGCGTCCAGCGCTCCTTCCGCCAGAGGCTTCAACACGGGACGAACGCTGTCAGTCAGATCGAACAGCAGGACCACGGAGAGAGGCAGTTCATCCTGGCTGAACGAGTTGATCTGCTGCGGAATGTTGTCTTCATAAATCTGGAAATCGCGCGCTGTCAGCCCGGAAACAGCGTGGCCGGTCTTTTTTTCGAGCACCTGCGTGTCCACAGTCACCAGGCGGACGTTGACGCGATAGACGCCGGACAGCTCAGTTCCAGTTTGCGCCCGGGCGGAACCGCCGGTGCACAGCAGCAGCAAGAAGGTGAGTATTGCCGGAAGGGTTTGCCAGTTCATTGATTTTCTCCGAACCGCCACTCGTGTGCGGGAGAT
>JBLMYN010000441.1:0-20012 GCA_050258305.1 Actinomycetota bacterium | reverse complement strand
TCGATCTGCCGCGAGCGGCGCGGCGAAGCGAAGGTGTTGTTTGACTTGGAACGTGCGGGCGACTTCATGGCTGTGATGGAGCCAGATGGATATAATGTGTGTCCAGACCGCTCGTTCATTGCCAGAGTGGAAGAGCTGTGCGGGAGAGGGGCGGTGCGGATTGTGGATTGAGGTGCCAGCTCTTGATTTGTCATCCTGAGCGAGCACGAGTGAGGTACGAGCGAGTGCGAGTCGAAGGATCTATGTATTTTGTCCTTTCGATGAGCGCTGATTTCTCGGGTCTCGTGAGAACTCCCTGAGGCGGCATGGCAAGGGACACATCGTCGGGGTCCTTCGACTCCTCCTCAGTCGCAATGCTCCTTCGGAGTCGCTCAGGATGACAGGTGGTTAAGGAGCAAAATGAGCGTCAGCAGTTTTTACGTTGTTGAATGTTTTGCAAGAAGCTAGTAGCTAGAAGCCAGGAGCTGATTTTTGGACCCAGCAGTGAAAGCGCAGCGTCAGTTGGAGACGATTGAAGGGCAGATTGCCGACCTCGAGGCGAAAGCCGGCTCGGACAAGGACGCGCATCTCCAGCTCAAGCACCTGCAGCACCAGATCAGCTTTCTGCGCGAACAGATCCGCACCCACGTGAACGCCTGGAGCAAGACGGAGCTGGCGCGGCACGCGCAGAGGCCGTTCACGCTGGACTATGTGGAGCGCATCTTCACCGACTGGAGCGAGATCCACGGCGACCGCGGGTTCGGCGACGATCCGGCCATTGTCTGCGGCCTGGCGCGCTATCACGGCGAAGAAGTAATGGTCATTGGGCACCAGAAGGGCCGCGACACCAAGCAGCGCGTCTACCGCAACTTCGGGCAGGCGAACCCGGAGGGCTATCGCAAGGCGCTGCGCTGCATGAAGCTGGCGGAAAAGTTCGGGCGGCCGATCTTCACGTTTATCGACACGCCGGGCGCTTACCCCGGATTGGGCGCAGAAGAGCGCGGGCAGGCCGAGGCGATTGCGCGCAACCTGCGCGAGATGGCGCGCATGGAGGTGCCGATCATCACGACGATTACGGGCGAAGGCGGCAGTGGAGGAGCGCTGGCGCTGGCCGTGTCTGATCGCGTGTTCATGATGGAAAATTCCATCTACTCGGTGATCTCGCCGGAGGGCTGCGCCTCGATCATGTGGCGCGACGCGGCGAAAAAGGAATCGGCGGCCCAGGCGCTGCGCATCACGGCGCCCGACCTGAAAGAAATGAAGATCATCGATGAGATCATTCCCGAGCCCGACGGCGGCGCGCACGCGGACCACGACGCCGCAGCCGCGCTGGTGGACCAGGTGCTGCAGCGCCACTTCGACGCCTTGAAAATTCAGCCGGCGAACCAGCTGCTGGACGGACGCTACGCAAAATTCCGCCACATGGCCCAGTTCTTCACGGAATAGATCGTGACCAGCCAGGTAAGAAATTCCAACGCGGCCGGGGCCATCGGCCAGACGATCATTGCCCATGCGCCCTGCCGTGTGGACCTGGCCGGCGGAACAATGGATATCTGGCCGTTGTACCTTTTCCATCCCGGCGCGGTGACCGTGAACTTTGCTGTTACGGTGCTGACGCGCTGCCGCATCCAGCCGCTGGAGGGCAGGCAGATCCGGCTTCGGTCGCTGGATACGGAACGCGAGGAAGAATTTTCCAGCCTGGATCAGCTCTGTTCGGCGAAGAAGTTCAAGCATGCCATTGGTGTTTATCTCACGCGCTTCTTTGCTCCGGAAGGCGGCTTTGAGCTGGAGACGAACTCGGAGTCTCCGGCAGGAGCGGGGATTTCCGGCTCGTCGGCGCTGATGATTGCAGCCACGGCAGCGCTGGCAAAGTTGACCGGAAGAGAGCTGGGGCTCGAGAAGATCCGGGAGATCGCGCAGAACGTGGAAGCGCAGCTCATCAGGGTTCCCACCGGCTGCCAGGATTATTATCCCGCGCTGTACGGCGGCGTGAGCGCCATCCACCTGGACGCGGACGGCATTCACCACGAGGCCGTGCGCGTTGCGCCGGAAGAACTGGACCGCCGCTTTGTGCTGGCCTATACGGGAGCGCCCAGGCAGTCCGGCATCAACAACTGGGAAGTGTTCAAACAGCACATCAACGGCAATCGCAGGATCTTCCGCAACTTTGAGCAGATTGGCGAGATTGCCCGGGCCATGCATGAGGCCGTGGCGCACGCGGACTGGGCGGAAGTCGCACGGCTGTTGCGGGAGGAATGGAAGCTGCGCAAGACCAACGCTCCGCGCATCAGCACGCCCTTGATCGAAAGGCTGATCAGGGCCGCGAACAAGGCCGGCGCCCAGGCAGCCAAGGTCTGCGGCGCGGGAGGCGGCGGGTGCGTTGTTTTCCTGGCCGAACCGGAGGCGAAGGCCCGTGTAGCCGAGGCAATCCGCGAAAATGGGGGCCAGGTGCTCCCCGCCATGGTGGCGCGGGAAGGGCTGGTGGTGCAGTGAGAGTAGAAGATTTGGGCTCTTTGGCAGTCGCCCCGGATGGCGCAAAGGCATCTAATCTGGAGGCTGCTAAATGGGTTGAAAAGCGCTCATTTTGGGCGGAAAATAGCAATACACGCAGCCCACAGGTGCTCATCATGCTTCGCCGTGCAGTCCTCTTTTCCGCAGTAGCTTCCATGGCCATCAGCCTGGGTGCTCAAGAGCAGCAACAGGCCCAGAAACCGCAGGCCAAGCCGGCAGATCCTGACGTTCTGATTTTGAAACCTCCTCCGCCGCCGCCCGGAACAGTGCAACTGAAGCCGGAGCTTCGCGCCATCGACCTGGGGAAGCGCCAGAAGCTGGACGACGACACCAGGATGAGGCTGATCCAGTTGCTGGATGCCGACTTTGTGCATACCCGCAAGTATCTTCCTCTGGGCGACAAGAGTACCGTCATCACGCCGGAAGGTCTGGTGAAGCCGAGCGACTCTCTCCAGTTCGAGAAGATACAGGCGTACGGCGCGGCCGCCAAAGTCGGCGACAAGGTGCAGATTACAAACATTGACTTCCGCGACAGGTCTGTCTACGTGGAGATCAACGGCGGTCCAAAGAAAAAGAGCCACTGGTATCAGCACGTCACCATCATGGGTGCGGGCGGCGTGGCTGCTCCGTCAAATCCCAATGAAGGGCAGGCTACCGGCGCCGCCATAACTCTGCAGTTCGACAAGTACGTTCCCCAGATGACAGGAGACGAACTGGAGAAACTGCTGAGCCCGGTGCTGGACTTTGGCGTGAAAACCGCCGCCGAAGTCTACATTGAGACGATGCCGCCGAAGATTCGCGAGGCCATGAAGAAGCATGAGGTCCTGGTTGGAATGAACAAGGACATGGTCGTTATGGCCAAAAATCGCCCCGAGCAGAAAGTCCGCGAGAAGGACGCCAACGGCAAGGAATATGAAGAGTGGATCTACGGCAAGCCTCCGCAGGATGTCACGTTTGTGCGCTTCTATGGCGATGAAGTGAAGCGGGTGGAAATCGCCAAAGCCGGCGGGCAGATGATTGTGAAAGACAAAAAAGAAGTGGACGTGAAGGATGGCGTGGTGGCGCTGGCTACCCTGGAAGCGAGCAACTCGCCCCAGGATGTGAAGCAGAATCAGGACGCGCAGCGGAAACCAATGCACCGGCCAACGTTGCGGCGTCCGGGCGACCCGCCGGACCTGTCAGTGCAGAAAGGCTCGGGCCCGGTTCAGGTGCCCTCCAATCACGGTGACGAGCCGCAATGGGGCACCAAAAATGACAAGAAGGACGGTTCTTCGCAAGGAAACCAGCAGCCGCCACTGTAACGCGGCCGTGCGATATGGCTCCATCTATCTGGCATCCTGGCCGAACTGCTGACGCAGTTCAGATAATCGCGTTACACTGAACAGGTGAAGATTGCTCTAGGGCAAATCAATCCCACCATTGGTGATTTCACCGGCAATTCCGAAAAGATCATAGAATTTGCCCGGAAGGCGCATGCCGCCGGCGCCCACATGACGGTGTTTTCGGAGCTCGCGGTCTGCGGTTATCCGCCACGAGACCTGCTCGAAAAGCCGGCATTCGTTGCCCGCAACCAGCAAGTGGTGGCGGAGATTGCCGCCGCTGTACCGGAAACCACAATCATCACAGGCTTTGTCTCTCCCGCCGCGGTGGAGACAGGCAAGTCGGTAATGAACTCAGCGGCCGTGCTGCGCGGAGGCAAGGTACAGTTCATTCAATCCAAAATGTTGTTGCCCACCTATGATGTGTTCGACGAGTTGCGCTACTTCGATCCGGCATCGTCACAGAAGGTGTTTCCGTATTGCGGCAAGCAGCTGGCATTGACCATCTGCGAAGACGCCTGGAATGACAAGCATTTCTGGCACCGCAGGCTGTACAGCGTGGATCCCGTGGATGAGTTGCTGCGTTCCGGGGCGAACCTGGCTGTGAATATTTCCGCCTCGCCATTTCACGTGGGCAAGCGCGAGCTGCGATACAACATGCTGCGCACTATCGCCTGCGACAACAAAGTTCCGGTGGTGTTCGTGAACCAGGTGGGCGGGAATGACAGTCTGGTGTTTGATGGATCGAGCATTGTGATTGCGCCCGATGGGCGCATTGTCGCCCAGGCTAAATCCTTTGAAGAAGACCTGATCCTGGTGGATACGGAAACGCTCACCGGCGATTTTCATGCTCAAACTGAGGTCGGTGAACCCAGCGCCTACGCCGCGCTGGTGCTGGGCACGCGCGACTATGTGCGCAAATGCGGGTTCAAAAAGGTCGTGATCGGACTGAGCGGCGGTATTGACTCCGCGCTTACCGCGGCCATTGCCGTTGACGCCCTGGGACCGGAAAATGTCACCGGTATCGCCTTGCCCAGCCAGTATTCCTCCGAGCACAGCGTCAAGGATGCTCGCGAGCTGGCGTGCAACCTGGGGATTCGCTTTGAAGTCGTCCCAATCGGGGAGATCTTTGACTGCTACCGGCACACGCTGGCATCCCTTTTTTCCGGGCTGCCGGAAGATGTGACGGAAGAGAACATCCAGTCACGGATTCGCGGAAATATTCTCATGGCCATCTCCAACAAGTTCGGCTATCTGGTGCTGACGACCGGCAACAAATCGGAGGTCGCCGTAGGCTACTGCACGCTTTATGGCGACATGGTGGGCGGTCTGGGCGTGATTTCTGATGTTCCGAAAACAATGGTCTATCGCCTTAGCCGGTACGTGAACTCGCGCAAGCCCGTGATTCCGGAATCCACGTTCACCAAGCCGCCCTCGGCGGAGTTGAGGCCCGGGCAGAAAGATAGTGATACACTTCCGCCATACGAAATTCTGGACAATATTCTGGAAGACTACGTAGAAGATTACCGCACCGCGGAGCAGATTGCCGCCGCGCGCGGGTATGAGATAAAACTGGTGCGCGATGTCATCCGCATGATTGAACGCAGCGAATACAAGCGCCAGCAGGCTGCGCCCGGCATCAAGATCACGCCCAAAGCATTCGGGTACGGACGGCGTTTTCCCATTGCGCAAAAATCGGAGATCTAGGATGAAACACTTCCTTGTGGCGGCAGCGCTGTTGGTTCCGCTCTGCATGGCCTCAGCGCAGCCCGCCGCAAAGCAGCAAAAGCAGCAGAAGACAATGACCGCGGCACACAAAAGCGCCACCAGGCTGCCTACGGCCGCCGAGGTCGACACGGCGCTCAAACGGAGTTTTGGCTATGATCCGGCGGTCACATGGAAGATCCTGCACATTTCGGCTTCCGACGCGCCCGGAATCGCTGATGTGATTGTTCTGCTGAACAACAGAGATTACGTCCATTTTTATGTGCTCGCTTCCGTGCAAAAGGCGATCCAGGGAGAAATGGTCCCCTTTGGACCGCATCCTTTCCGCGAGGAGCGCAAGAAACTTCAGGCCGCTGATGGCCCGGCGCGCGGCCCCAGAAATCCGGTGATTTCCATCATCGAATTCAGCGACCTGGAATGCCCTTACTGCAAAGAGGCTCAGCCCACCATCGACAAACTTGCTGCTGACTTTCCGCAGGTGAGATTTGTGTTCCAGAACTTCCCTCTTCCAATTCATCCCTGGGCAATGAAAGCAGCTCTTTATGCGGACTGTGCCTCGCGCGAGAATCAAGCGGCATTCTGGAAATTCGTGGACAGCACCTTTGAGAACCAGGGCAGCATCGCCCCGGCCATCGCCGACGAAAAATTGAAAGAGCTGGCGACCGGAGCAGGGCTGGATGCCGCCAAGATTTCCGCCTGTGCCGCCCTGCCTTCGACTGCCGCCCGAGTCAAAAAATCCCTCGCTCTGGGCAAGTCGGTCGGCGTACAAGGTACGCCCACGGTTTTCATACACGGCCGCAAACTTCCCGGGCTCGGAGGGCTGGATTACGACAAGTTGAAAAGCCTGGTGCAATTTGAAATCGCGCATGCGGAAAAGTGAGTAACTTTACAAAATCATGATCTCTTCAAGAAAAATATTGGCTCTGATTATTGCAATTATTGCTCTGTTCCTTGCACAGAACAGCTCTGCTCAAAAACCGGCTTCCCGGAAACAGAGAAAGGCAACCGCCGCAACCAAGCCCCCAGACAGCCCTCCTCCTGTGCTTCTGCCCAG
The DNA here is from genome assembly GCA_050258305.1 of Actinomycetota bacterium. Classification (GTDB taxonomy): domain Bacteria; phylum Acidobacteriota; class Terriglobia; order Terriglobales; family Acidobacteriaceae; genus Angelobacter. The sequence goes on along the minus strand of JBLMYN010000441.1, from coordinate 13,424 downwards.
CCAGGCAGAGATAGATATCGCGCTGAAACGCACGTTCGGTTACAATCCCGGGCTAACCTGGACCATCTATGACATCAAACCAGCTGTAGTTCCCGGACTGGCGGATGTGCTGGTTTCCATGAATCGACAGCCTCCGATCCATGTTTATGTCTCGCCGGATACTCCCTATGCGATCGTCGGCGACTTGATCCCGTTCGGGCCTGATCCGTTTGCCCCGGCGCGGGAGAAACTGAAGGCCGCGGATGGTCCAACCAAGGGTGCGGCCGGCCCGGTCATTGATATCGTGGAATTCAGTGATCTGGAGTGCCCGCACTGCAAAAAGGCAGCCCCTGTTCTGGATAAACTGGTTACAGATTTCCCCCAGGTGCGGCTCAGGTTTCAGCAGTTCCCTTTACCGGCATCGATGCACCCGTGGGCGCTGAAGGCGGCCGAGTATGCTGATTGCGCCGGGCAGGAGAACAAAGACGGCTTCTGGAAATACGTTGACGCCATCTTTGAAAATCAGGGAAGCATTGCCGCCGCCACAGCGGACGACAATCTGAAACAGTATGCAACCACGGCGGGATTGGACGCGGGAAAAATCGCCGCTTGCGCCGCCGATCCGGCCACAGAGGCGCAGGTGAAGAAATCCCTGCAACTGGGCCAGTCTTTAGATGTAAACCAGACGCCCACAGTCTTCATCAATGGCCGCAGGGTGCTCGGCATTGCAGATATCCCCTACGAGCAATTGAAGTCGCTGGTGCAATTTGAGATTGACCATGCGGGGAAATGATGCGCTTCCGCTTTATTGCAGGTTCCAGAGTACGGTGCTGCCGCGATCATGGAAGGCCTTGCGAACGACATAAGGCGTGACCACAATGAGGACCTCATTGTGCGCCCTGTCGCTTGAATTTGTGTTGAGCACTGAGCTAATGCCTGGAAGCTGGCCGATTCCAGGATAGCCTCGCGTGGAACGAAGCTCCTGGTCGGAGATGGCTCCGGCAATTACGGAAGGCTCACCTTCCCGTGCCGTGATGTTTCCCTTAAAGCTGCGGGCAGTGAGTTCCGGTATGCCGTTGAAGCTCTGGGCGCCCAGACCCTGGACTTCCAGGTCTAGGTCCATCTTGATATGGCCTCCAGACTCGTAATGGGGAGTTACCTTCAGTGTCAACCCCAGATCAACATACTGGAACTGCGGTGTGATTCCCGCATTCGTCAGCCCGCGGCTGTTCAAAGTCACGGCGCTGAAGTTAGCCGTCACAACCGGAAACTTGGTGCCCACGCGAAATGTCGCCGGCTCGCCGTCAATGGCGCGCAAATTCAGGTGCTCCAGGTTCGCCGAAAATGATTTTGTGAATGAAAGTTGTCCCGTGATCGGCAGCGTGGTGATTCCAGTCAATCCCAGGCCTTTGCCAAAGAACACAAACGGCTGCAGCAACGGCGAGTTCTGCAGGTTGGACAACTCTGAAGGAGAAATCTTGCTCGGGTCAATGGTCCCGGTCTGGTTCAGCTGATCGATAACGCTCTGGGCGTCGCTCCCCAGGACCCGCCTGATTTCAGACGGAATATTGAAGATCGTAAAGTTCGTCTGCAGGTTCAATCCATAGTTGTAAAGCTTGTCGGCATCGAATTCATATTCATTCAGCACCAGCATGATTTCCGGCCGCGCGTCCATGATGCTGTCAATGAATGAGCCCATGGAGTCAATGTCTTTCCGTGGAGCGCGCACCGTAATGGTGTTCTTGTTGGCGTCGACGCTGATGAACCTCATGTTGAAGATCACGCGCATCACATTGGCCACGTCATTCAGGTCCGCCGGACTCTTTATATTGTCGACGTAAAAGGTGCGCACGGCCATGCGTTCGTAGGCGTTCCGCATCTCCCGCGTGTCGTTGGCAACAATGGCCTCTTTGCCGGATACCGGCGCCCAGAACGTTTTGGTGACTTTCCCGAGGAATGATGTCACGGTGTAAAAATCCACATTGTCCAGGTCCAGGCGGAAGCGACGGTTTGTAATGTTCGGGTCAAAGTCGAACGTGACATTAAAGGAGCGCCCGATTTGCGCATAAATGCTGCGCATGTCCGGCCCGGCATGAATGCTTCTCCTGCCCGGTGCCGGATGCAATTCAATAGTGTTGACGCCGGCAAGCAGTTGTAACACGCGCCGATGGTAGGGATCGTCATCAGCCGTCACATCGTGCAGACGCTGTTGCGCATAAAGGTTTTGCGGGTCGCGGGCCAGCGCTTCTCTGAATTGCTCCACCGCCCCTTTCTGGTCGCCCTGTTCCGCCAGCTGGTTCCCGCGGTCAATGTAGCTGCTTATGATCTGCTGGCGAATCATTTCCCGGGTCAGCAGGTATTCACTATTGGAGGGAACCAGCCTGGACGCATCGGTGGCGGCCAGGAGCGCGTCCTCAAGCTTGCCTGCCTTGCGCAGCTCGATGGCGCGATTTAAATCGTCCGCGGCCATCTTCTGGTCTTCCTTCGATATGGGCTGCTGCTTCTCCCGGCCAAAGGCACACAGAGACAAAACAAGCAGCAGGATGGCGGGCATCAACTTCATGAGGAATTTACATTTTAACGTTATTAGGAACGCTTTCGGCTGGATTGTTTGCGGCGGTTACTGAAGTTTTTTGCCAGGGAGAGGCCGGACTGAAACTGGCGCTCCACGCTCCGCTGTTGGCTCAGGAATCACGCGCCGCCGCGGTGATGCACGCGTTCCTCCAGTTCTTCCGGCGTCTTCGGCCAGTCTTCGCCCAGCAAGCGGCTCAAGGAGCGATCTGCCAGCAACCTGCCATTGGTTTGGCATTGGGGACAATAATTGGTCTCGTTCGCCGCATACCGGATCCTCTGCACCCTGGATCCGCAGCGGGGGCAGGGTTCGCCATAGCGCCCGTGGACTGCCATGCCGTCACGGAAGGCGGTCACCTTTTCCGGAAACTTGCCCGGCTTCCCCCGGCCAGGCTGATGCGATTCCGGGAGCCCAGTTTCTGCGCGAAGCTTGTCAATCCATTGCAGCAGCGTCTTCCGGGTGGCCTCATGCAGTCGTGCAATCTCTTCCGGTTTGAGCCTTTGCGTCAGCGCCACCGGAGAAAGCTGCGCGGCGTGAAGAATCTCATCAGAATAAGCGTTGCCGATTCCGCTGAAATAGTGCGGATCTGTCAGTGCGCGTTTCAAAGTGTGATTGGCGGAGGTCAGAACTCTGCTGAATTCGTCCACATCCGCTGCCAGCACATCCATGCCGCCGGGGTCGAGCCTGGCGAGTTCCGCATCCCCCCGCACCAGGTGCAGCGATGCCCGCTTTCTTGCACCGGCTTCCGTCAGCGTGAGCGTGCCATTGTCGAACTCGAATGCTGCCAGGGTGCGGCGTCCATCCGGAACTTTTCGTTCCCGGCTCCAGTGCAACCGCCCGGCAATCATCAGGTGGAGTACAAGCCAAAGGGGCTCACCGGGCGCTGCATCATCACCCTCAAGCCCAATGGCGATGCGCTTTCCAATGCGCCGCAGCTCGGCAACTCTGCGGTTTTCAACGGTGGTAATCGGAGGCGTGGCCGTTCGCAGAAGTGATGGACCCGCAATCAGCACACGCTCCAGAATGTGCCCCGCCACCCGCACCCGGAGCGCCTCAATGTAGACCGTGATGTCAGGAAGCTCCGGCATTTTTCCTCAGCGCAGGTGAGGGGCTCCTGTTGCCTTCATGCCCAGTAAAAGCAACACCAGACACAATAATCCCATAGCGGCTTGATTGTAGGGAGACTCGCGATTGCCGGCGCAAACTACTTCAGCTCGAGCAAATCCGTTGCGCATGCCATGCACGCGTCCGGACCGCAGGCCATAAGATCACCGAAGCTGTAGATTCCCGTGGCCAGCGCAATCACCGGTGTGCTCGTGGCACGGGCGGCTTCAATATCAGACGGAGTGTCACCCACAATAAAGACGGCACCATCGTGGCCAAGCTGTTCCTGAGCCAGAGAAAGTCCGTGCCGGAAGATCTCCACCCTCAACTCGCGGGGATAGGAGAAGGAAGCCAATGAAAACAGCGGCTTCAACCCTGCTTTCTCCAGCTTGAGCCAGCCCACCGCTTCCAGATTGCCGGAGACCACGCCAAGAACCTTGCCCCTCTGTTGAAGATGCGTGAGCAGTTCCGTGATGGACGGGCAGAGCTCTGGGTTCAACTGACAGCGGTTGCTCTCCACCTCGCGGCGCATGCGTCCAATAATCGCAGGCAAACTCGCGTTAATGGCATCATCACGAAGCCCTGCGCGTCGCAGCACGGCACGCAGAATCCCAATATCAGTGTTTCCGTGAACAGGAATCCCATCAATCCCCGCTTCAATCCCGAGCACGTCGCGCATGGCATTGCGAAAAGCAAAATAGTGGACAGCATCGCGGCTGTTGAGCAGGGTTCCATCTATGTCAAAGAGATAGGCTGCCGCTGAATCCCAGGCAAAGCCCGGACGCACGAACGCGCGCTGCTCCTGCGCAAAGGCGATCATCCCGGGACCCGCGGTCGCAGGAGGGTCGCTTTTCTCAGGCCGGGACGAAGGCCCGCTTTTAGCCGGTTCGGGGGAAAGAGTAGACACTCTCGGTTGGATTCAGAAAGACGGGCAAGAGCTGCCGGGTTTACCGCACGGCCTTCTTTTCCAGGGCAAGCGGTTTTTCGCTGCGCACCGGTCGCCGGCCGCCTTCACGGAACTCCCGCACGTCCAGCTTGAGCTCCGCAATGGTGCGGCTCAGGGTATTACGGTGCATGCCGAGTTCGCGCGCCGCTTTGCACTGGTTTCCTTTGTTCTGCTGCAGTACGTTCATGATGAACCGCTTCTTGAACTCACGGACGGCTTCAGAGTAAAGAATTCCGCTGGTATACATCTGCGCCACAAGTGCTTCGAGCTGGTCCTTCACACGTTCCTCGCTTTCCAGGGGAGTATCGCCCATCAGCTTCTTTTCTATTTTTATTTTTTTACAGCCGGTTCAGCCTTGCCACGCAGCTTCTCTAAACCCTCACGGAACCTCTGCCGGATTTCCGAGGGCGCCAGCCAGATGGCTCCTCTTCCCGCCACCTCGAAATAAGGCGCCAATTGCGAACCTGCCAGCTCGTGCGACTCGGGAGCAAAGGCTGTGACCGCCAATAGCGCCGCAGTCACAATCAGCATTCCGCGTAAAAACCCAAACGCAGCCCCAAGCGCCCGGTCCACCCAGCGCAGACCCGCTTCATGGATAACCCAGCGGGCGATCCTGGCAATAACTCCCGCCAGGATCACCACCGTCAAAAAAATGGTCAGAAATCCCGCAAGATCGGCGAATGGCGCTGATTTCACGTAATCCAGGAACCACGGCGCCAGCCGCCTGTAACCCCACGCCGCCAGCAGGTATCCCAACACGACCCCTGCCAGCGAAATTACTTCAAAGAAAAACCCCTGTGCCGCAGCCAACAGCGCTGAGCACATCATAATCAGCAATATCAGCCAGTCCAGGCCGTTCATTCACCAGCCCTGCCGCTTCAGCCCGCCGGCAGTTCGCGCCCTGCCAGCGTGCTGTACGCCTGAATGTACTTCTCGCTGGTCTTGCGCGCCACATCATCAGGCAGGGAAGGAGCAGGCGGCTGTTTGTTCCACTTGACCGTTTCCAGATAGTCGCGTACGAACTGCTTGTCATACGACTCCTGCGCCCGTCCCGGCTGATACTTGTCCGCGGGCCAGAAGCGCGAAGAGTCAGGTGTAAGTACCTCGTCGGCCAGCACAATACCCTGTTCCGTGCGGCCGAACTCAAATTTGGTATCGGCAATAATGATGCCGCGGCCCGCTGCATAGTCTGCCGCGGCGGAATAAATTTTTAACGTGAGGTCACGAAGCTGCTCCGCCACTTCCCGCCCCGTATGTTTCACCATCTCGTCGAAGGAAATATTTTCGTCATGGCCGGTCACCGCCTTGGTCGCCGGAGTGAAGATCGGCTGCGGCAGCTTGTCGGATTCTTTCAGGCCCGCAGGAAGTTTGATTCCGCACACGGCGCCGGTCTGCTGGTACTCCTTCCAGCCTGAGCCGGAAAGATAGCCGCGCGCCACGCACTCGATGTCGATCATGTTGGCTTTTTTCACCAGCATGGAGCGTCCGCGGAGCTGGTCAGAATATTTCTGCAGCGGCTGGGGGTACTCGCTTACATTCGCTGTGATCAGATGGTTCTGGACGATGTTCTTCAGGAAATCAAACCAGAACAGAGAGAGCTGCGTCAGCACGCGGCCTTTTTCCGGGATGCCGGTGCCCAGCACGTAGTCGAAGGCGGAAATTCTGTCCGTAGCCACGAACAGCAGCTTTCCCTCGACGGCATAAAGGTCACGCACCTTGCCCCGGGCGAATAAGGTCAGGTCAGGAAACTCAGTTTGGAGAAGAATTCGATTTAATGTTGTTGGGCTCATGACTGAATTAGATGGGCGAGGCGTTATTCTAGCCGCTCAAACTTTTTTGTCAACCACGTGAGCGGCGAGTCAACAGCATGCATCGTACAGCCTACGAGAAGAAAACTCGCGCAAAATTCCCAACGCTGTGAAAGCCGCATGAGCAGCGGATTCCACAGCGTTGATTTTCATCTCAAGTTGTAGTAGCGGTGACTGAAAAATTAACGGGTGCGTCAAAAAAATTGTTTTGCAGGCTGCCGCCGTGATTTCCAGGCCAGGAAGAGCCATGGAATGGATGAAAACAAAAATGCCTGCGTGCTGAAAATCAGGAACACCTGCCATCCAGAATCGGTTCCAGTTGACAAGAGCTTCGCCAGTTCCATGGTCAGGAAAATTGCAGGAGCGTGGATGACTTCGCAGAAAAATCCGCTCGCAGAAATAGAGTCAAGGCCCATCCCGCTGATCAAGCATATTGCCAAAGCCGCTTCAATCGTGGCGCCGATCAGGAAGGATTTAAGAATTCTGGCACGCGATACGTCACAAATCGTTACGCCGTCGCCCGCGTCAGCGCGCCTTCCTGTCCGAATTTCACGGACACAATCTTAGAGACTCCGGGCTCCTGCATGGTCACGCCGTACATCACCGGCGAGACCGCCATGGTCTTCTTGCTGTGCGTAATGATGATGAACTGCGTCTGCGCTGCCATCTCTTTGACCAGTTCGGTGAAGCGGCCCACGTTGGTCTCGTCGAGCGGCGCGTCCACTTCGTCCAGGATGCAGAACGGGCTGGGCTGATACTGGAAGATGCCCACCAGCAGCGAAAGAGCCGTAAGCGCCTTCTCTCCGCCGGAAAGCAGCAGCACGTTCTGCAATTTCTTGCCCGGGGGTGACGCCACCACGTCGATCCCGCTTTCTGAGGTGTTCATCTCGTCGGTCAGGCGCATGAAGGCCTGGCCGCCGCCGAACAGCTTGCGGAAGGTGAACTGGAAGTTTTCATTGATGCGCTCGAAGGCCTCGCGGAATTTCTCCCGCGAGAACTCGTCGATCTCCTTGATGGTGGCCGTCGTGTTCTCGATGGAGTCAAGCAGGTCCTTGCGCTGGGTCGACAGGAACTCGTGGCGCTGCTCGGTCTCTTTGAACTCCTCCAGCGCCATCATGTTCACCGGCCCCATGTTTTCAAGCTTGGTCCGCATCTCGCGGTAGGCGGTCTCTTCCATGGTGAGCTGCTCGCCTTCCACGCGAGCAATCTCCATGTTGCCGCGCAGGTCATCGGCCGTGATGCTGAGCTCGTTCAGGCAGGTCTCGCCCATGTGGGCCAGGTCGGATTGCAGCTTGGCCAGCTGCGCTCCCAGTTCGCTCTTGCGTTCGCGCGCCGCGTCCAACTCCTGGCGCGCCGTTTTCAACTCGGTTTCGATCTCGGCAATGCGAGCCCTTACCTGCTCGGACTCATGCTGCAGCTGCACGGCAGTGGCCTCGGCAGCGGTCTTCTCCGCAGCCAACGCCTCCAGGCGTTCGGCAATCTGCAGGTTCTCACTCTCACGCTGCTGCTTTTCCGCCGCGGCCGATTGAATTTGCGATTCCAGTGACTGCACCTGGCGTGAGACTTCCGTCGACAGCGTTTCAATCCTCTCAAGCGCTGCGGCCGCAGACCTGCGCCGCTCTTCCAATCCCGCCAGCCGGGCTGCGGCCTCAGCGGCGGACTGGCCGGCGCTGTCACGGGCCGCCTTCATGGCGGCAAGCTGGTCCTGGGCCGACTTGATTTCATCCTCCAGCGCCTGCCGCTTCTGTTCCAGAGCTTCGGCGGCATCGCGCTTCTCCGCGACCACAGTCTCTTTCTGGCCGCGTTCGGAACGCGTGCGTTCGAATTCCAGCCTGTAGGTGTTCAGCCGCTGCTCGGTGCGCGCCAGTTCGGTCTCCAGTTGCTTCAGCGCGTGCCCTGATGTGAGCGCCTGCTTTTCCGCTTCGCGCCGTTCTTCTTCCAGATTTCCGAGCAGAGTGGCAAGCTCCTTGAGCTCATGCGTGAGCGTCTGGATCTTCTGCTGCTCGTTCTGGATCGCTGCTTCCATATCCGTGCATGTCTTGACCACGTCGCGCAGTTCCCTCTTGAGGGAGAGGGGCCCTTCCTTGCGCTGCTTGCCGCCCGTCACCGTGACGTTGTGGAAGACCTCGCCGTTGGATGAGAGGAAGTATGCGTCCGGGTTGCTGAGCGCCAGGCTGCGCGCGATGTCCGAGTCGGGAGCGATGTAGCCGTCGCGTAACTTGGGCAGGATGACTTCCAGGGAACGCCCAAACCCATCGAGTACACGAATGCAGTCCTTCAGGCGCACGATGGGCGCGGGGGCGGTTGCATGCTGCCGGTTTTCATTCACGGCAAAAGAAAATCTGGCCTGAGCATCTTCGGGATGAACCAGGAATGTTGCCCGGCCATCCACGTCGGTCTGCAGCAGCCGCATGCCCTCGTTGGCTGAATCCCACGACTTCACCACTACATAATTCAGCTCGTCGCGCAGAAATTCTTCCACCACGCTCTCGTAGCGGGTCTCGACTTCAAGAAAGTCGGCCAGCACGCCGGCGGGTGTAAAGGCCTGGCCTACCGCGCTCGACTGGAACAGCCGCTTGACTGATTCGGTGGAATAGCCGTGCTCATTGATCACCGCCTCCAGCGAGTTCCTTTTGCCCAGCGCTGTCGCGTGCTCAGCGCGCAAAGTGTCGAGATGACGCTTGGCGTCTTCCTCTTCCTTACGCTTGCTCTCGATCTGGTTGCGCGTGTTGTTGATGCGCTCGCCCAGGGCGGTCACCGTCTGGCTGATGGATTCGAACTCAAAGGTAATCTGGCCGCGCTTGCCGCCGAAGCCTTCCATATCAAGCTGGGCGGCGGCCATCTCGCGCTCCAGGCGGGCCGATTCGCGATCAAGGGCCGTCATGTTCTCTTCCGCCTGGATGATCTGGTTGCGTACCTGCGCCGACGATGACATCACTTCCAGCACGGCCTGCCGGCGGGCTTCCTGCTGGCGCTCGACATCCGCCAGTGACGTGGATGCCGCCTGAGCTTCTTCCTGACGCACCTGCCATTCATGCTGCGCCGCGGCAACTTCGGCAGCCGCCGACTCGGCAAACTGCCGGTTCGTCTCCAGTTCGGCAACAAGTGCGATCAACTGAGTCCGTGCCCGTTCCAGCTCGGCTTCAGCGGCGGCGGAACGCGCTTCCAGTTCCGCGCAGCGCTCCTGGTTGGCTGCGCGACGCCCGCTGGCCCGCTCGGTCTCCAGCGCAATGGCGTTCAGAGACTGGCTGTTGTGCGCGATTTCGCTCTCAATGGCGTAGCCGCGCTGCGTGCGCTCAGAGTGCTCGGCTTCACGCGCCGTCACTTCTTCGGCTCGGCCCTGAATTTCCTGGGCGATGGCCGCCAGCCCGCCCTGCAGTGACTCTTCTTCCCGGCCCATCTGGGCAAACTTGCTGGCCAGCACCACGCGGAGTTTTTCCCGCATCTCATCGCGCAGCCGCGCGTAACGTTCGGCTTTGGCGGCCTGCCGCTTGAGCGAGTTCATCTGCCGCGTGACTTCTTCAAAAATGTCATTGATGCGCGCCAGATTCTGCCGCGCTGACTCCAGCCGCGCTTCCGCCAGCCGCTTCCGGGTCTTGAACTTGGTGATTCCGGCCGCTTCTTCAATGATGGCGCGGCGGTCATGCGGCTTGCTGCTCAGGATCTGGCCAATGCGGCCCTGCTCGATGATGGCGTAGGACTCCGGTCCCAGGCCCGTGCCCATAAAGATGTCCTGAATATCGCGAAGGCGGCACAGCTTGCCGTTGAGCAGGTACTCGCTCTCCCCGGTGCGGAACAGGCGGCGTGTGACCACGATTTCGCCGCTGGCAAACTGCATCGGCTTGAACTTGCGGCGGCGGATCTTGAGAACCACGGCGTTCGGAGCGGTAACTGCGGCTTGTGTATCCGGCGCCTCTGCTGCCGAATCTGCAGGCTGGGAAGCTGGCTGAGTTTCCCCTCCGGAAGTCTCTGCCGGCGCAGCGCTCCCGACGCTGCCTGCCTCAGCGGACTCGGCCGACGCTTCAGGAGCCTGTTCGGTTGCGGCTGCCTCAGCTTCGTGTTGCTCGATTGCGTCCAGCGGCCCGGGCTGCACCTCGGCCAGGTGCGCATCCGTGGCATCGGCGGCTGCGGCGCGAATCCCGGCTTCGTCCCAGTCGTCTTCTTCCAGCTCGTTCTGGACGTCGATCTCCGGCTCGCTGCTGACGGGGCCATCGTAAACCTGGGGATCGACCAGAGTGAGCGAAACCTCAGCCATGCCGGTGGGCTTGCGGTCGCGCGTGCCGGCAAAGATCACGTCTTCCATGCGCACGCCGCGCAGGCTCTTGGCGGATTGCTCGCCCAGCACCCAGGAGATGGCGTCAGAGATGTTGGATTTTCCGCACCCGTTGGGGCCCACAACCGCAGCAATGCCTTCGCCCGGAAACTTGAGTTCCGTGCGGTCACAAAATGACTTAAACCCGAGGATTTGTACTTTCTTGAGCTTGAGCAACTTCCCACTCCTTCAGCAGGCCGAATTCGTTCATAAGGTTGCGCGTGCGGCTTCGGGTGTCATTCGGCTGGAAGAACAAACCCGCGTTGCAGCTAATGTACCCAGAGAGTTACCGGGGGTCAAGAGCAATTGCCACAATATCTTGTGGATAAGCCGTTGATTCCACAGTATGTCGCAGCCCATGTGCAACTTATGCTCGAATTATGCCTGTGCTGGTGAGATGAGGCCGGAAGAATCCGCGAGAGCTAAAGAAACTGTAGCGCTTTTGGTGCAGAGAGGCAAGGGCACGAAGGGTGTGATTTCAGGACAGTGCCATGCTTCGGCCTTTTGCTCCTTTGTTGCTTCAGCCGCCTGGGCCTTATGCCATCGCCAGCCGCAGGCCACCGGGGAACTCTTTTGCCGAAGCGTATTCAATGTGCAACACGCGTCGCTGCGCCTGCGAGCGTGCTTTGGAAGACGCGTGGATGACCAGCGGCCGCATGGCGACCACACCTCCCCGGGCAGCCAGGCAGTCCACTGGATTGTCGTACGTGGCATGGCGCTCGATTTCTGCTTCGCTTAAAATCCCCAGTCCATGCGTGCCGGGAATGACGCGCAGCGGGCCATTCTGTTCTCCGCAGTCGTCGAGATGCAGCCTGAGTGCCAGCACCTGCTCCAGGGCACTGGCCGGCGCGTGGGCATAGATCACACCTTCTTTTTCCAGCCACGGCCCCCAGCCGGGCCCCTCGATCTGCTCATCCACCGGCAAAGCAGTATCCTGGTGCCAGCTCAAGAGCCGGTTGCCCTCAGGAGTCTTATCGAAGAGAGTGGCGCGGAAGGGAAAGGCCGCGCTGCCCAGCACCGCCTGCGCCATCTCCACCAGGCGCGGATTATCCGCAACCACTTTGACGGTGGGATGGCTGAGAACATGCCGTATGCCGGCGCGTCCGCGCGGAGGCTGCAGGTCGGCAAGGGAAACCAGGATGGGGATGAGCTCGCGCGTGCTCAGCACAGAAGGGACAACAGCGAATCCCTGTTCGTCAATCGCGTTTTGCCAGTCCTGCTGACCGCTGGATTCTTGGCTCACCCCGTCTCCGAGTTACTGCGTGATCACGTGCGCTTCGCCTATTTCCCGAGCTTTTCAAAAAACCGGATGATCGATTCAATGCCGCGGTAGAAGTTCGGAATGTGGAACTTCTCGTTCGGCGCGTGCAGGTTATCATCCGGCAGGCCGAAGCCCATCATAACGCTGGGCAGCTTGAGCACGTCCTGAAAATCGGTGACGATGGGAATCGAGCCGCCGGAACGGATGAACACCGTGTCTTTCTTGAAAACGTCATGCATGGCTTCCGTAGCCGCCTGGATGTAGCGATTATCCGTGCTGACCACGCAAGCCGGCCCTTTGCTATAGCACTTGATATTGACTTCAATTCCTTTGGGCGCAAGCTTCTTTACGTATTTGGTGTAGCGCTTGAGGATGTCATCAGCATCCTGGTTGGGAACCAGCCGCATTGAGACCTTGGCCGACGCGCGCGCGGGGATGACCGTCTTGGCGCCCGCGGCGGTGAAACCTCCGGGCATGCCGTGCACTTCGAGCGTGGGGCGCGCCCAGGTACGATACAGCACGGAATAGCCCGGCTCGCCCGTAAGAGTCTTCGAGCCAACTTCGGTCTTGCGGTAGTGTCCTTCATTGAAAGGCAGCTTCTTCCATGCTTTCAGCTCGGCCTTGGTCGGCGCCTTCACCTTGCTGTAAAAGCCCGGGATCAGGATCTTGCCCTTGGAATCTTTCAGTTTGCTGATGATCTCCACCAGCGCGAATAGCGGATTGGGCGCGGCGCCGCCGTACACGCCCGAGTGAAGATCGGTTTTTGCGCCCTGGGCTTCAATCTCGGTATACACCAGCCCGCGCAGGCCGACACACAGGGTGGGCAGGTTCGGCGCAAACAATTCGGTGTCACACACCAGGGCGAAATCGGCTTTCAGTTTGCTTTTCTCCTTGCGAACGTACGCTGCAATCGATTCGCCGCCGACCTCCTCCTCGCCCTCAATGATGAATTTCACGTTCAGCGGGAGCCGGCCGCCGTGGCCCTGCATCAGGGCCTCAATGGCCTTGAGCTCCATCCAGAGCTGGCCTTTGTCGTCGACGGCGCCGCGCGCGTAGAGGTTCTGGTTGCGCTCAGTGGGCTCGAACGGTGGTGAAATCCACTCGTTCAGCGGCTCGGCCGGCTGCACATCATAGTGCGCGTAGCAGAGAACGGTCGGCTTGCCCGGCGCATGCAGCCAATCCGCGTAGACCAAGGGATGGCCCTTGGTAGGAATGACCTCCACGTTCTCCATGCCCATCCGGCGCAAGTCGTTGGCGACGAAATCGGCTGCGCGGCGAACATCATCTTTATGCTCCGGCGCGGTGCTCACGCTGGGAATGCGGAGCAGGTCCTTGAGCTCTCCCAGAAATCTCTGCTGGTTTTCTTTGGCAAATCCAACTGCTGGCGAGGCCATACGAGTGTCTCCTGGCTGGAAAATCAAACCTTAAAGTATATCGTGAAG
>JBLMYN010000440.1:0-5799 GCA_050258305.1 Actinomycetota bacterium | reverse complement strand
GGCGTCGCAGTCGGCGCAGGGGTCGGCGTCGGTGTGGCAGTAGGACGAGGCGTGGGCGTGGGGGTAGCGCTCGGAACGGGAGTAGGCGTCGGCGTTGGACTGGGTGCGACTGTGGAAGATGAGCTTGCCCCGGTCGCGCAGCCGGCCGTCAACGCGGCAATGGACAATGCAAGCAACACGATAGCGAGAATCGGTGCATTCACGCGAGCAAGACGATAGCTTTTCTCTAGATGCATATTTGTTATCCTGACGTTGTGATTCGTTGGTCCTTCACAAGCTTGCGCCGGCTACTGCGCTTTGTAGAGCCATATGGTGGCTCCCGAAACTGGTGAGGAACCACTACCCGCGTAGAAGCACATGACGACGTTGTACGTTGAAACCGGGCCGCAAACCAATCCCCCATTCACTGGATCGGAAAACGGCGATGCTCCTGCGTTGGTCCAGGCACTTCCATCAAAGGTGAACGTGGCGCCGGTACCGCTGAACGAGATGAGCTTGCCCGATCCAGGATCGTAAACCGCCGGTGATGCAGAGGTGCCCACACTGATATCGAACGGCGACGACGCCAATTTTGTGATCGCTAAGGTTGGCGATAAGGCGTATACGTTGGTGCAGCCTCCCAAAAGCAGCCGATGGTGTACCGAATCATAGAACGTCCAGGGGGCCGCAGTAGAGCTTGGGCCACACAGGTTGTGCGTTGCACCCGGACAACCCACGCTGCTGGACGTACCGATGAGACAGCTGCTCCATTTTCCGGTTGAGAACGCGTACTCGTAGATGCCGTAGTCATTGTCCACCGTGACCAGCGAATCACGGTCAGGGAAATACTCCATCGCCAGACAGCAGTCAGGGCCGCCCAGGCTGGGCACACTGGCGCCCAGGTTTGATGTCCAGCTATGGCTCACTGTGCTGAACACCTGGACCGCATCGAGGTTAAACGGGCGGAGAAACACATTGTTGTTGCTTCCGGAAGAGGTATTGAGCGTCGAGCCCTGATACGTGTGAGTCCCTACAGAGTAGACCGCGCTCCAGGTATTTGTGCTGTCGACATAGCGGATCACAGCCATGTCGTTCGGACATCCGCTGGCTCCGCTGCCGCAATGCCCGCCACCGACAAAATAAAACTCTTTAGTCACAGGATTCCAAAGGCCCTTGGTGCTCCAGGTGGTGGCGTTATCCGTGCTTCCGCCGAGGTCCAGCAAGGCACCGCCATTCCAACTGGCATTCTCTGCAGCAGTAAAGTGGAACCATTGCCCCGGTGTCAGAGCGGCTGCCGCCTGGCCAAGAACCGTTCCTGCACCTCCCACCAGCACCTGCGCGGTGGCAGACTTTGTAGAATCAGCCACGCTGGTCGCGGTCACGGTGGCAGTAGTGGATGAAGCTGGAGCCGTGTAGAGGCCGGTTGAAGAGATGCTCCCAAAGTTCGCAGTCCACGTGACAGCCGTGTTCGAACTACCGGTTACGGTTGCCGTAAACTGCTGGGTCGCGCTCGTTCCGATACTGATAATAGACGGGCTGACAGTCACAGCTACACTCGGTACCGGTGTTGGAGCTGGAGTCGGGGCCGGAGTCGGAGTCGGAGTTGGCGTAGGCGTTGGAGTCGGCGGCGGCGGTGTTGTGGTGACCGTAACTGTCGCAGAATCTGATTTGGTGCTGTCCGCCTGACTGGTTGCCTTCACGGAGTAGGTTCCCGCCACGCCAGGCGCCGTATAGAGTCCCGTTGACGATACGGTTCCGCTGGTCGCACTCCAGTTCACAGCATTGCTGCTCAAACCCGTCACTGTCACCGAGAACTGTTGCGTCGCGTTGACCTGCAGCGAAGCGCTGTGTGGGCTCACCGCGACGGATGCGGGAACCGGGGTCGGCGTGGGTGTTGGAGTGACAGTGGGTGTCGTGTTGCCGCTGATCGCCTTGCCGGTAGCACACCCGCCAATCACGAACGGAACCGAAAGCAGGATCAGGATGATGGAAAGGCAACGGTGGGCGGAGAGGAAACGGACTTTGTTTACAGCTTCAAAACGATTCATCAGGGGACAGCCTCAATACAAAAAACTAAAAAACGTGTATGCCAGATCTTGTTCGAGCATCTTAGACACCCGAATCCTGCATGCCCAGATACCAACAGTTGCGGTCTGGCTGTCGGAACGGACACTGTCCGAGTGCTCTTTTTCTAACTGGGGAAAAATTTGCGCGATGCAGCTGCGCGAACTGCACGATGTGCAAATATTTGCAACATCGCAAAACTGCCGGGCTGGCTCAGCTCCCGTCTCCTGTGCTTGGCGCTGATGCAAAAGAATGGCCATGAATATGGCTGATGGGTTATGCGCGGGTTAACTGCTATTCCATGTTGTTCTTAGTACCTGAGCTTTAATCAAAGAATGCAGATAATTCCCGCTTGAGAATCGAGTACTTTTTTCGGCGACAAAGCAAAAATTACGATGATCAGCTTCACATAACGTGTCCCGCGCCACATCGCATGCACCGGCCACTGCGTTGTGGCTCGTGACCCGAACCATTGTGAAAAGGTTTGTGATCGCGGAACTGCTCATGGAAGAGCTTTACCGCTCCGCCCGGCTAGTCTGTGCGTCCGTCAAAACCGGGAATGTCATTATCTGCGGGCTCTTCCCGCCTTTACATCTGCATGAAGTCCATTTTTAATAGGGCGTTAAGCTTTTTCGAGGTGAAAAGAATGGTCAAACGCTTAGCCTTGATTGTGTTGTGCTCAACTCTGGTTTTCGCGCAAGCGGGGAAAAAGACGAAAAGCGGGACGGCAAAGTCGCCGGCAATGAAAGCCGCAGCCGTTAATCCAACTGCAATTATTCATACAACCGCCGGTGACCTGAAGTGTGAGCTCTTCCCCAAAGAAGCGCCAAAGACAGTTGCCAACTTCATTGGTCTGGCAACCGGCAAAAAGGACTGGAAGGACCCTGTAACCGGCAAAACGATGCACGGCAAGCCGCTGTATGACGGCGTCATTTTCCATCGCACAATTCCCAACTTCATGATCCAGGGCGGCGATCCCACGGGAACCGGCTCGGGCGAAGTCGGCTTCACGTTCGACGATGAGTTGCATCCGGACCTGCTGTTTGACAAGCCGGGACGGCTCGCCATGGCGAATCGCGGACCCAACACGAACAGCTCGCAGTTTTTCATCACGGAGACGGAGCTTCCCTTTCTGAATCCCTGCCTGGATCCCGCCGGATGTATGGGGGGCCGCCGGGCGCCGAACAGCGGTTATACGATTTTTGGCCAGTGCGATGAACCGTCAGTGGAATTGGTAAAGAAGATTGCGCGCATGCCCTGCACCATGGGTCCGTGCACTGCCAGTAACAGCAAGCCGGAAAATCCAGTCAAGATCACCCATGTTGAAATACGCCACGCGGGCCGCCAGGCGGCGCACGCAACAAAGAAAAAGACATCTGCGGCCAAACGGACGCCCAAAACTGACGCAAAAACAAAATAGACAGGAGAAAGTTGAATGAGCCGCCAGCCAGGAACTTACGCCGTCCTCAACACCAGCGAAGGAACGATCGTTTGCCGTCTTTTTGAAAAAGAGGCGCCCATTACCACAAAAAATTTCATTGATCTGGCTGAAGGCAAGCGCAGCTGGAAAGACAACGTGAGCGGCAAGGGCGGGGACGGTCCGCTGTATAGCGGAACAATTTTTCATCGCGTGATCCCGGACTTCATGATCCAGGGAGGAGATCCCAGCGGCACCGGCATGGGCGGGCCGGGATATAAATTTCAGGACGAGACCAAGGGATCGCCGCACAAATTCGATAAATCAGGCAAGCTGGCCATGGCAAATGCAGGTCCCGGAACCAACGGCAGCCAGTTCTTCATCACCGTCGCGCCTACACCCTGGCTTACCGGGAACCACACGATTTTTGGTGAAGTGGTGGAAGGTCAGGATGTGGCTGACAAAATTTCCAAGATGAAGCGCGGTGCGCAGGACCGTCCGGTAACGCAGGTCACTTTGCAGTCTGTCACCATTGACCGCGTGGCCTGAGGGAAGCAGCAGATTTGGAACCAGTCAAGATCCTGATTTTTGCCGGCGTTTTCCTGCTCCTGCTGTTGCTGGGGCGAATGCTTTCAGCTTCGTCGGAAGTTCAGGCGCACGAGCTTCCGCACGATGGCGCTCCGCTGTTGCCGGTCCAGCCGCGCGAGGGCGATGCAACGGCCGCAGGTGAAGTGCTGACCGGCGCAGAGGTGGGCTTTCCCTTCACGCTTCCGCCGGTCAGGCAGGATGAAAAGGGCGCCTTCAACCGGCCCTATTACGCCAATTATTATTTCGGCAAGACCGACCTGGTTCGCGGGCCGGCTGATCCCAGAAGTTTCTACGATGAATTCTTCCTCGTCGCCCAGGATCCAGGCAGCGAACACATGTGGGAGACAAGATACGTTGTGACCACGCCTTCCGGCCTGCAACAGCTCATGAGTCAGGAACAGTATGTTTCGCTGTACCTGGATGATCCCGTGATTGTGGTTGCAGAGTGGAACCTGAGCGTAATCTTGCGCACGGTAGTGGATGAGGATCTGAAGAGGTACGGCGCGGGTACTGATCAGCAGCAACCGCCGGCAATGACTCTTGATAACCGGGTTGGATAGCGACTGAAAGCAGTCCCGCCGGCGCCGCTGAGCTTGATCAGGGCACGACAAAGGCCGCGCCCTCTTAGCCAATTTCAAAATTTCAGTTAGACCCCGATCACCTTTACGAGCTCCGTCACCGCATCCGCGCTCTTCTTGAGTGCGGCCTGCTCTTCCGGCGTGAGCTTGATTTCAATGATCTGCTCCAGGCCGTTGGCGCCCAGTTTGCACGGCACACCCACGAACAGATCTTTGATTCCGTACTCGCCCTGCAGATACACGGCGCACGGGAGAATTTTCTTCTTATCTTTCAGAATGGCTTCCACCATCTCTGTTGCGGAAGCCGAAGGAGCATAGTAGGCGCTGCCGGTCTTGAGATATTTCACAATTTCGGCGCCGCCATCGCGGGTGCGCTGCACAATGGCGTCGAGCCGGTCTTTAGGCATGAGTTCCGTAATGGGAATGCCGGCGACGGTGGAGTAGCGCGGCAGCGGAACCATGGTGTCACCATGCCCGCCGAGCACGAACGCGGTCACGTTCTCCACGCTGACGTTTAGTTCCTGGGCAATGAAAGTGCGGAAGCGCGACGAGTCAAGCACGCCGGCCATGCCGATCACGCGATTGCGGGAAAATTTGCTGAGCTTGTAGGCCGCCTGGGACATGGCGTCGAGCGGGTTGGAAACCACGATCAGGATGGAGTTAGGCGAGTTCGCCACCACCTTGCCGATGACGTCCTGCATGATTTTGTAATTCGTGTTCAGCAGGTCGTCCCGGCTCATGCCCGGTTTGCGGGCGATTCCCGCAGTGATAACCACGATGTCAGAGTTTGCCGTATCGGCGTAATCGTTGGTGCCCAGCACAAAAGAGTCGCGTTTCTCTACCGGCATCGCCTCCAGCAGGTCCAGGCCCTTGCCCTGGGGAATGCCTTCCAGAACGTCAATCAGCACAACGTTGGCCAGTTCTTTGGACGCGATCCAGTGAGCGGCGGTGGCGCCTACATTCCCTGCGCCTACAATCGTTACCTTTTTACGCATGAATTCCCTTCCTTACTTCGCGAATGATAACCACAGCATGAAGCGGCGCTCGAACAGGACCGCGAGACCTGTTCGAGCGCGTGATTCAAAAACCATCAAAGCACCTAAAAGTGTTGCGGCTCCGCGTCTGTAAATTTCTTGCGGCGATCCACCCTGTTGTCAACGATGTACGAAGCGA
>JBLMYN010000439.1:0-2675 GCA_050258305.1 Actinomycetota bacterium | reverse complement strand
CTGGTCGCGGTTGGCCGGACCCCAAACCTTGAGGCATTGGGCCTGGAGTCCGCCGGCGTGCGCTATGACGCGAAGGGAGTGAAAGTAGATGACAACCTTCGCACCTCAAACCGTGATATTTTTGCCGCTGGCGATGTTGCTTCACGGTATCAATTCACTCACGCAGCTGAAGCGTTGGGGCGTATTGCCCTGCAGAATGCGCTGTTCTTTGGGCGAAAGCGTGCCAGTGATCTGATTATTCCCTGGTGTACGTATACCGATCCCGAAATCGCGCACGTGGGTCTGAATGAACGGGATGCCCTCAAACCGGGTAGCAACGTTGAGACATTCACACTTCCGAACGAGGAAAATGATCGCGCAGTCGTGGATGGCGAGTTAAACGGCTTTGTCCGAATCCACACCAATAAGAAGGATGGGCGAATTCTCGGGGCCACACTGGTTTCCTCGCATGCAGGGGAAAGCATTGGCGAACTGGTCATGGCAATTCAACGCAAGCTTAGGATCGGAGACTTGAGTGCTGTCATCCACCCGTATCCCACCCAGGCCGAGGTCATTAAAAGGTTGGGCGACTCGTCCATGAGATCGCGCCTGAAGCCATGGGTCAAAAAATTGCTGAGGAAGATTTTCGAATGGCGCAGATAGGAATACCTGGCGCGCAGGCGGCCGTTTGCATATTTGCCAAGCCGCCGGTACGGGGGATGGTGAAGACCCGCCTGATCCCCGCGGTTGGCGCTGACAAGGCGGCTGAGCTGGCGGAAGCATTTTTGCGCGACACGCTCCGGGTCGTGGACAGGTTCGAGCGGGCGGACCTTGTGATTGCTGCAACTGAGCCCTTTGTCCGCGATTATCTACGGGGCTATCCGATGTGGATTCAACCTGAAGGTGATCTCGGGTGTCGCCTCGAAGCAATCCTGCGTCACGCCCTGCTCGAACGTCCAATCGCGTTAGCCATTGGCGCTGACAGCCCGGGCCTGCCTTTGCATTGCCTCGATAAGGCCCGGAACCTTCTGCGGTCGCATGACGCGGTCCTGGGCCCCAGCATCGACGGTGGCTTCTACCTTATCGGTGTAAAGCACTGTCCACCGGGACTGCTCAGTGGCATCCAATGGAGCACGCCTACTACGATGGAACAGACGATCTCCAGGCTACGCCAGCAGGGACTATCGATTGCCCTCGTTCCTGAATGGTTCGACATTGATACAGTGGACGAACTGGAGCGACTCGCATCATTATTGAGAGCAGGAACTGTTGAGTGTCCTCACACGCGGGATGTGCTCGGGAGCATTTTCCGAATACAATCCATGCGGTGCTGCCAATGACAATATCCGTCGTCATCCCGGTACTGAACGAAAGAGTGAATCTGGCGGCAACGCTCGAATCTGTACGTCTGGCCATTCCAGACGCCGAGATTATTGCTGTGGATGGAGGGAGCACCGACGGAAGCCTGGAGTGGCTGGAACAGCAGCAGACCATTAAGGTGATTCGGTCTGCACAAGGAAAAGGCCCTCAACAAAATGCCGGAGGAAACGCTGCGTCGGGGGATGTGATTCTATTTCTGCACGCCGATTGTCTGCTTCCTGCCGGAGCCGGAGCAAACCTGATCGAGACGATGCAGGACCCCACGATTGCAGGCGGCTGTTTTCTTTGTCGCTGGAACCGCACCACGCCGGCTCTCAGGTTCATCGCCTTCGGCATGAATCTGCGTACGATTGTGCGAAGAACATCGTACGGTGACCAGGGACTATACATAAGACGTGCAATCTTTCGCCAGGTTGGAGGTTTTCCAGACTGGCCCCTTTTTGAGGATACGGAGCTGGTTCGACGGATCAAGACGGTCGGCCGCTTCAAAGTCATTCATTCACAGGTAACGATGTCGGCTCGGCGGTTTGAAAAAAATGGCATATTCTACGGAGTGTTCCTGGTGTATTTTCTCCAGCTTGCTTTTCTGCTGGGCGTACCGCCGGCCCGGCTCAAGAGATGGTTCGTTGACGTTCGACCGCACCTCAGAGGAACCTGAAGCATTTTGGATGTCTGGTCCCGCAGGAGACAGGGGCTGTCGCCTGACGATCTTGATATTGGTTGAGCAGCAATTGCTGTCTTCCACCGGCCTGCCCCGTAGCTCAGAAATCCCGGATTATTGGCAGCGAATCAGTTGACGCCAGCAGATTCAGCGCGGTTTCGATAATGGCGCGCTGCAAGGCTGGATGATCAGGTTCGCCAAGAGGGTAGCCAAATGGGAACGGGACAACGAGCGTTCGCGGCGGCTTTACCTTTTCTGTCACCGCGCGCAGCAGCGATAGCCCGACTGTCGGAATGCCCCGCTTTTCAATTACGCTCGCGATCAGTCCAACGGACTGATTGCACATGGGTCAAACCGGCACAAGAAATGCCGCATCCACGCGGTCTTTCTCGAGCAGCGCTGCGACGGCGGGACCCGTCTCCGTGATGAGCCTGCGCGGCGCAGTGATGGACCCCATGAAACTGAAATGTCTGTAATTGAGCGATCCAAGCGCTTTTTGGTCGACCAACTCCCGGAATCGATCGAGAGGGAAAACAAGGTTGCGATCTTTCAGCGCGCCACTTTGATCAAATGCCGAACTGCGATGAGCAATTTGCAGCTCGTTGACATCAAGGCCGCCCGGCAGTTCACGAAAACTGAAATCACCTCCACGGAC
>JBLMYN010000438.1:0-9086 GCA_050258305.1 Actinomycetota bacterium | reverse complement strand
AACTTCCCCGGGTAGTAAGCTTCGAGTTCATCGGGGCCGGCATTGTTACCTATGAACGCGTCATTACAAGTAACCAGGGCCACTGCACCTTGAGCTTTCGCAAACTTCACTAGCGCTTCATACACCACGGTTTTTTCGTTGTGATCCTTGAACTCCATCGCTACACATTCAATCTGACCGTCCATAATGAGAAAGGCAATGCCTGCCAACTCGCCGTCCCGTTGAAGATTTTCCTTGGCGATCTCCAACACTCCGAACGCAAATTCGCGCAGGACGAAATCCGGTGACTTCGGCGTGCTCCAGGCGATCTTGGTCTCCTTTTCCATAATTACCTACGGCGATAGGGATCCCTCGCTCCGCTCGGGACTCTGGAAGAGCATCTCCGCGTCTCCGTGGTAAAAATCATCTCTGTTCCTTCTCCGCGACAATCGCCGCCTTGATCGCCTGATACATCTGGTTATATCCCGTGCAGCGGCACAAATTCCCGCTCAGTGCATGGCGGATATCTTCTTCCGTCGGGTCAGGATTGCGGTCAAGCAACGCTTTCACCGTGATCATGAACCCGGGCGTGCAGTATCCGCACTGCGCGCCGCCCCAGTCGCCATAGGCTTTCTGGATGGCCGCCAGCGCGCCGTGGTTGGCGATGCCCTCCACGGTTGTGATCTCCGGTATAACCGGCCCGTTCGCGGAGGCGCTCATGGCCAGCATGGTGCAGGCCAGCGTAGGAACTCCATCCACCAGCACGGTACAGGCGCCACAGGAGGAATCGTCGCACCCGCGCTTGGAGCCGGTCAATTGCAGGTCGCGCCGGAGCACATCGAGCAGCAACTCGCTCGGTTCCACCGCCAGTTCGTGCCGGCGTCCGTTCACACGCAGCTCTATGAGTTCCTTGTTCATAAAATTACCTGTTGCCGCTCCCCTGCCCTGAACATCTCTGATTCGAACGGACGTTCGTTATATCACCATCCCCAACAGGATACAACCTCACATCGCGAATATCTACACTCCAGCTTGAATTTGAGCTCCGGGCCGGCGCTGCTGGTCAATACCCATAATCCGTCCCCGCTGCATATGCATGCTGCTGCACCGCCAGATCGCGCAGGCGCGAGCTGCCCAGCAGCCTGGCGTAGCCTTCGCGGTCGGCGACGCCGTGAATCCACTTCTGCGCCCACACGTCGAACGCCAAATGCGTTTTGGTTTCAGCATGGTACTGCTGGAAGAACGCGTCATCGCGCTTGTAGCAGCCCTGCACCGGCGAAGGATGGGCCCCGTACCGGCACTCAACTACCGCCGAAACCAGAAAGCCCGGAATCACTGTCCGGTTGGGATCGCTGGCGATAACCTCCTCCGGAACAATCTCTTCCGCGCACAGAATCACCTTCCTGGCCGCCCGCGCCGCCTCAATCATCACGCCAAAATTTCCCCAGCAGTGCGCGTTGCCCTGGGCGTCCGCGCGCTGCACGTGGACAATGGTCACGTCCGGCACAATGGCCCGCACCGCCAGCAGCGTCTCCTTGGGCTCGAACGGGGAAACAATCTGGTAAAAGAAATGATTTCCCTTGGGCACGTCGCTGCCCATCGCGGTGCGCGTCGGCAGAAACGGCACGCCCATGGCTCCCGCCTGCAGCCCCAGCGCGATGGTGAAGTTGGTCATGTTGAAGACCTTCAGCTTCTCCCCCGGCGTCCCCGGATTCTCAACTTCCGTAGCATGGCGGAAGTTGTAGGCCGAGCCCATCATCACGTTCCCCACCCACGCCGCCACCACATCCTTCACACACCCGGCGCCGATGAGCTGGTCAAACAGAATGTCAGAGATCGGGCCAATCAGGCGCAGCTCGCGCTTCTTCTGCCGTATGATCTCGTGCCCGGCGGCAAACGGGATCATCTGCTCCAGTTGCAGCCCCATGGCCACGCTACTTCCGTCGGGAACCAGGTCCGCAATTGCCTGCCGCATTGTCATCAGCTTCGACATAAGGCTTCTCCGCCGCTCGCGCTGTCTCACTCCTCAGCTCGCTTTTCCCATCACGGCGATTTCGTTGCGATCACGTTGCGATTCCGTTGCGGTCTCGGCGATTCGCCCCCCTACCCCATACCGCCAATTAGGATTCTAAAGGCTTTACGCCAAAGATCCCCGGCGTTAACCCCAATCAACCCCGGCGATCAAGCTCTTCCAACCCCGGCCTTAACACGCCCATCCCCGGGGTCGACAACCGCTCTGCATAACCTCCTAAATAACTGAATACAAAAGGTTTACTATAGCACAGCCAGGGAGAACGGTCAATCGGGAATTGGTACATTGGCCCCTTTGGGAGGATCAACGTCCTCCAAAGCTGCCCACGTAAACGGGGATGTTACCCTTCCCCGCATGAAATTCCTGCGCAGCATGATCCTCGTCCTGCTCGTCCTCGCGATCATCTCCTGGTTTGCAGTCCCCGCAATCGTCGAATCCCGCAACAACAAACTCCTGAAGCCGCCGGCCGTATCGCGCCTCCGCCGCTGCGGAAGCTCTGCATAAAAAGCTGATCATCGCCGACCTGCACGCCGACTCGCTCCTGTGGAAGCGCTACCTGCTCAAGCGCAGCAGCCGGGGCCACGTCGACCTTCCGCGCCTTCAGGACGGTAATGTTGCCATCCAGGCGTTCACGCTCGTTACCACCAGCCCACGCCATCTCAATATCTACCGGAATTCCGATTCCACTGACATGATTGGCTGGCTCGCCATCGCCCAGGGCTGGCCGCCGCGCACCTGGAACAGCCCCAAACAGCGCGCCCTCTACGAAGCCGAGAAGCTCCACAACTTCGCCGCGAAGTCAGGTGGCAAGCTGGTCATCATCAATTCGCGAGCGGACCTCGATAGGTTTCTTACAACGCGCCGGCCCGGCCAGGTCGCCGGATTCCTCGGCGCTGAAGGCGCGCAGCCGCTTGAAGGCAAGCTGCAAAATATGGACGACCTCTACACCGCGGGCATTCGCATGATGGCCCCAACCCACTTCACTGACACCGCGATTGGCGGCGCTGCAGCCGGCATGACCAAGGGCGGGCTCACTCCGCTCGGCCGCCAGTGGGTGCGCGCGATGGAAGCCAGACACATGATCATCGACCTGGCCCATGCCTCGCCCGCGACACTGCGTGACGTGACAGCCATCGCTACGCGGCCGCTGCTGGTCTCCCATACCGGCGTCAAAGGCACCTGCAACAACCCGCGCAACCTCTCTGACGACGAACTCCGCGCGGTGGCAAAAAGCAGGGGCGTCATCGGCATCGGCCTGTGGGAGACCGCCACCTGCGGTACCGACGCTCGCGCCGCCGCCCGGGCAATTCGTTATGCCGTAAACATCGTGGGTATTGACCACGTCGGGCTCGGCTCCGACTTCGATGGCGCAGTCACTGAGCCGTTCGATGCCACCGGTTGGCCGCTGCTGACTCAAGCTCTCCTGCAGGAAGGCTTCTCCGAACAGGAGATCAGGAAGATCATGGGCGAGAACGTGATTCGCGTGCTGCGGGCAGACCTGCCAGATTGAAATTCTTTACCCAGCAGGGAGTCGTTAGGAAAACACCGCTCATACAACCTTAACGTTGGCCCGGAACCAGCGCGCAATTTCAACAATTCCCAGCGCATACGCAACCAGATCGAGAAACCTTGGCAATCTCCAGACAACGGCGGAAACATCTCTGGGTAGTGCGATCCCCATAACAAAATCTACGAGCAACAGTACAAAGGAAAGCAAGGCGTAAGGATACCTGCTCCAAAACTTGCGATCTGAAACCAAGACCCAAAGGGCGTACGCGAGAAAAAGAACAATAACAAAACTGGGCAGGGTTTGAGTCGGCTGAAAAGTTCCGTGAACCAGGCGTATTATGCTTGCAACGAACTCCAAAAGCACCAACACCAGCAGCATGGCCACACCCAGGGCGGTGTATTTGTCGGAATTGACTTCAACCTGCTTCATTCTTGCAATGCCATCTGCAGCCAATTGCCTTCCCTATCACGGCGATCACGCGCGATGACGGCGATCCCGGCGATCACTTTCCCTTCCACTCCGGTTTTCTCTTTTCCAGCCACGCCTGAATCCCCTCTTTCGCATCCTCCGTCTGCATCAGCTCTTCGATGTAAATCTTCTCCGCACGGGCCAGGCCTTTGTCCAGATGAATGGAATCCCAGGCATAAAACGCCTTCTTGGCATGGGCCAGCGCCGCCGGGCTCAACTTGAAGAGATGATCGAGCGTGCGCTGGATGCTCTGCTGCAATCCGCTTTCGGCCACCGCCTCATTCGCCAGCCCCCAGTCCGCCGCTTCCGACCCTGAGAACACGCGTCCGGTAAAGATCAGATCGGCCGCGCGCTTCTGCCCGGTGAGTGCCGCCAGCGCCGTGCACGCCACCGGCGGATAGCAGCCCAGCGTGATCTCCGGGAATCCCCACTTCGCATCCGGCGTAGTGAAGCACATATCGCAGGTCATGGCCAACTCGGCCCCGCCGCCCAGGCAGGCGCCGCGCACTTCGGCAATCGTGATTTTGGGAAATTTCACCAGCGCCAGAATCAGCCCGTGAAATTTCTGGAACATTGTGGGGACGAGTTCCGGCGTGTGCACCGCCACGTCCACCCCGGCGGAGAATGCCCGCTCGCTGCCATTGATGATCACCGCGGAAATTTCAGGTTGCTGACGCAGGCCCTCAAGCGCCTGCGCGAGTTCATCCATCTGCTGAAAATCAAAAACATTCAGCGGCGGATGGGTGAAGGTGACCCGGGCAAGCGGGCCTTGCTGCTCGACAACCACGCGGCTCAGTTCCGGCATTTCGCTTTCGAATCCTCTCTCTGAAATACGCTCGCGGGCTGAGCGTTGCTTCGGTGGTCCAGACCAGCGGGCCGTTCGGCCCATCAAGAGTTTAGTCCACAGATCCTTTTTAAGCGCCCGCCCGGGCCCCCGCGGATTCCGTTTCTTTCTTTGCCCTTGAAGACGCGATTGCGTTTCTTCCACCCACAGCGTGTGTTATCGCGCCCCACTCACCCTTCGAACCCACCAAGCCTTGCTCTCCAATCAACAAAAGAATCAGTGTCTTACGTAACTTGTGCCACCCCGGCGGTTCCGGTACTTTGATTGCACTTTACCAATCTTTAGATTTACTTTACGTAACTTTACTAAACCGAATCCTTGATCGATGGGAGCAAAAGCAGATGGCAAAGCACACTCGTGCCGTGTTGTCGGTATGGACAGGAGCGTTGTTTCTTCTCATCCTGGCCGGCTGCGGCAGCGGCAGCAAAAGCGCACTCAACCAGCAATTTCAGCCGCAAGTCACCAATATCCAGGATAGTTTCGCCTTTCAGTCCACCGGAGTGACCGGCGTGACCCAGACCCTGCATTACTCGTGGCCAACAACGGGCACGGCGGCCAGCATCAACCAGGCCAGCACACTCACGGCCGGAACAGCAACCGTCACCATTTCTGATGTTAATGGCAAGGCCGTTTACACCGGGAATCTGGCTTCGAACGGTACTTTCACGTCAGCGGCGGGAGCGGGGCCGGGGACCTGGTCCATTGATGTCGCGCTGAACGGCTACAGTGGCACGCTGAACTTCCGCGTACAGAAAATGTAAGCGAGCCGATCATTGTCCAACATGCAGCGGGGCCGCTTTTCATTCCACGGCCTCGCGCGACACGATCACACGCCGAGTTCGGCCTGGGGGCGTCTGTTGAGATCACGTAGAAGCGCCCCAGTTGAAGCGGGCAATTTCTCCATGGAGAAGGTCGGAAATTACTACAACCTGCTCCAGTGATCAAGCCGTCCAGAACCCCTCGCGGTCGTATTCCCGGATCGCCTTCAACTCCTCTGCCGTCGGCTCCGGCGTCGGCTTCACATCGGGCGCAATCTTCACGTCCCAGCCCGTGTTCACCTTCACGTCTTGCACCGTGACTCCGGGATGCAAGGTGGAAACAAACGCCTCGCCGTCCTCGCCAAAGCGCAGCACGCACTTGCTGGTAATCACCGCCGAGGGCCCTCCGCGCGGCAGGCCCACACGCTTGCGCCAACCCGCGCCATCGCCGTTCCCGGGACTGGTAATGTAGCTCACCCGTTCCGGCAGGCGGTGCCGGGCATGCTCCAGCAGGGCAACAAACCGCTGCGCCAGAGAGGCGATGTCGCACGCGCCGCCCGAACCGGGCAGCCGCACCAGCCCGTGCTTGCCTTCCACCTGCGTGGAGTTAAGATTGCCGTACCTGTCCACCTCGGCCGCGCCGAGAAAGCCCATATCCACGCGTCCGGACTGCAGCAGCGCC
The DNA here is from genome assembly GCA_050258305.1 of Actinomycetota bacterium. GTDB lineage: Bacteria > Acidobacteriota > Terriglobia > Terriglobales > Acidobacteriaceae > Angelobacter. Next base: position 2,813 of record JBLMYN010000438.1, on the reverse strand, counting down.
ATCACCCCCATCATGTCCAGGCACTGCGTAGCGCCCTTGATATTGGGAGGATCAGCCATGGTGTAGATGAGTTCAGGCGAGGGCGTGGAGCGGATGACGCCGTTCTCAAACAGCCCCACCGCATTGGGCGCATGCGTCTTCTTGGCGACCACAAAGGCGATCAGCGGCAGCCGCATGCCGACAAAGACCACTTCGCCGTCGTTGATCTCGCGCGCCGCCGCCACGACCATGAGTTCGTTGAGAGTGTAGGACATTTGTTTATATATCCCGAGCGAAGCGAGGGAGCCCTATCGCGCCACAATGTTACGGGACTCGTAATAATACCAATCTGCAAAATAAAAAAGAGAGAGCGAAGCTCTTTGGCGCTAATAGGGATCCCTCACGCTGCGCGTTCGAGATTTTGAAAAAGCACAAGGGCTGCCCACGCAGCCCTCGTTTTTATTTTGGCTAACTGCTAATTGCCAATTGCTAAATGCTAATTGGCGTTAATCGCGTTCTTTCTTACCTCGCCGATGGTCAGCAGCGGGTCTTTGGCTCCGGCGCGGGGCGCGATCCACTTCTTCTCCGCGCCGATGATGTCCATCAGCAGCTTCTTGTCCCCGGCATTAGGCATCCACCGGTCAAACTCCTTCCGGTATTCCTTCTCTTCCATCGGTTCTCCGGTCCTGGGATGGAAGAGCTGGCCTTTCCACTTGCCGATGTTGCGGTTGAATTTGATGTGCGGACAATAAAGTTCTTCACTGCCCGGCTTCTGCGCGGCGCTGATGCGCTTGACCAGCGTGGCGCACTCATCGCGATAGAGCTGGCGGTTGTAATCGTTCAGGTCATCGAGGTCCGGCGAGTTGGCATTCTTCGGCTCGTCATAGCGGCCCTTCAGCCCCCACGTGTACGCCCAGTGTGCGGATGATGAATGGTCCGTGCCGAACAGGTCATACGAGCTGGAAATCCACTTGTTCAGGTATTTCTGCATGAGCCAGTGCGGCACCACGCCGGCCTCGGCAATGCGCGCCAGCCCCGTGTTGCCGGTGCCCATGTGGAAGGCCTCTTCGCGCAGCATGTAGCTCATGGAGCGGCCCAGCGGCGCAAAGGCCGAGTACTTGAGCATCTGCAGCTGGAATTTGCCGTCGCGGTCAACAAAGTCGGTGAAGGCGAAGAAGTCCAGCCAGTTGTCGCACTCTTCGTTAAAGCTGCCCAGCAGGCGCTTGTTTTCGTAGGCGCGGCGCTCGAGCATCTTGCGCGCTTCCACCTTGCCGGTCTCGCCGAAGAACTCGATCAGCAGAGCGCACATCTGCCAGCCGTGCCGCATTTCTTCGATCATGACGCGGGTGAGCGCGGAGCGGTCCCAGTCCGTGGGCGCGGAGTCAAACAGGTAGCGCTGCTGCTCCACGCTGGCGAACTCGGTGTCGCCCTGGTAGACGATCAGGTTCATCAGGGCGTCGCGCATGTTCTGCGTGGGGATCTGGCGCAGGTTCTCCCACTTGTTGCGGCCCTTGTAGTAGCCGAACGTGATCTCGTTGGTCTCGATCTCGCCAAAAAGCGTATCGAATTTGAAATCTTTGATATGATCGCGCTCAACGCCCACTTCCTTGCGCCATTCGTTGAACACGCCTACCCAGTCACTGAACGTTCCGATCTTGTGTACTTTACCTGGCATGAAAAACTCCGTAATTTCCCCAGCACTTAGCCTTTAGCCATTAGCCGTTAGCAGAGCGACTTTACTAAGTACTAACGGCTAACTGCTAATGGCTGGCTCTCATAAATTCATCCACACCGTCTTCAACTCGGTGTAATGCTCAATCGCGTGCATTCCCAGTTCGCGGCCGAAGCCAGACTGCTTGTAGCCGCCGAAGGGCAAAGCCGCATCCATCAGCCCGTAGGTATTGATCCATACCGTGCCGGCTTTCAACCGGCGCGAGAGCTGATGGGCTTTTTTGATGTCGTTGGTCCATATGGCCGCGGCCAGGCCATACGGGTTGGCATTGGCCAGCGCCGCGACTTCTTCGACGTCGTCAAAGGTCAGAGTCGCCAGCACCGGACCGAAAATTTCTTCCTGCGCGATCTTCATATCGTTCTTCACGCCGCCGAAGATCGTGGGTTCAATAAAGAAGCCGTGATCGCCATTGACGGAAGCGCGCTTGCCGCCGGCCAGCACCGTGGCGCCTTCTTTCTTGCCGGCTTCGATGTAGCCGAGCACGGTTTCCATCTGCTTCTGGCTGACGATGGCGCCCAGCCGCGTCTTGGGATCAAGCGGATCGCCCAGCTTGATCTTCTTCGCGTATTCGACCAGCTTGCTGGTGAACTCGTCTTCCACTTTCCTTTCCACGAACAGCCGCGAACCGGCGCAGCAGACCTCGCCCTTGCCGTAGAAGATGCCGTTGATGGCGCCTTTCACCGCGGCGTCCATCTGCGAGTCAGAGAACACGATGTTGGGCGACTTGCCGCCCAGCTCCAGCGTCACGCGCTTGAGCGTGTCCGCCGAAGTCCGCATGATCTCCTTGCCCACGGACGTCGAGCCCGTGAAGGCGACCTTGTCGATGCCCGCGTGCTTCACCAGCGCCTGCCCCGTGGCCGGCCCGCCCGTGACGATATTCACCACACCCGCCGGCAATCCGGCTTCAATGCACAACTCGCCAAAACGAAGCGCCGTCAAAGACGTGTCTTCCGCAGGCTTCAGGACCACGCAGTTGCCGCAGGCCAGCGCAGGCCCCAGCTTCCAGCTCGCCAGCAGCAGCGGGAAGTTCCAGGCGACAATTGCGCCTACCACTCCGATGGGCTCGCGCAACGTGTAGGTGAAAGAGTTGGTAAAAGTGTTG
>JBLMYN010000437.1:0-2684 GCA_050258305.1 Actinomycetota bacterium | reverse complement strand
AAATAATTTACATGTCAAATTTCTTGCCAACTCCGGATTCACGGACTATATTTCTCGTCTCCGCGGAGGGGGTTTATGAGACGTGGTTTCCTGACGAGTATTGTGTGTCTGCTTCTTATGTTGCTGGCGAACGTTGCGTCCTTCGGCCAGGCGATTACAGCAACTCTGCAAGGCCAGGTGGCCGACAAATCCGGGGCAGTGTTGCCCAAAGCGACAGTTACACTGACGAATACAGAAACGGGCTTCTCCCGCACAGCCAGGAGCGACGACAGCGGCCAATACAAGGTTACATTGCTGCCCGTCGGCAGCTACAAAGTGACGGCAGCGGCAAAAGGCTTCCAGGGGCAGACGCAAGCCCTGGCGCTGAGCGTGGGCGATGTTGCAACCCTGAATTTCTCCCTCTCTCCCGGAACCGTGGAACAACAAGTGACGGTCACGTCAGAAGCGCCACTGGTTGAACCAACGCGGACTTCTACCGATTCGGTCATCGGACAGCAGAAGATTCAGAACCTTCCTGTGAACGGCCGGCAGTTCATTGATTTCGCGCTGCTTGCTCCCGGCGTCACGGTTGGCGATACAACGTCCGGCAGCACAGACGTGATTATCGAGCCGGTCACCAAGCTGTCGTTCGCCGGCCAGAACATTCACTACAACTTCATCGCCATCGACGGAGCCGATAACACCTCCACCGCGTCCGGCGTTCAGAAGACTACGCCGTCCACAGATGCTGTCCGCGAGTTCCGCGTCATCAATAGCACTTACAGCGTTCAGGCGGGCCGCGCCGTGGGCGGCATCGTGAACATCATCACCAAGAGCGGCACCAATGATGTTCACGGGAGCATTTACGAATACTTCCGCAATAACGCGATGGACGCAAAGAGCGAACTGGCCGCTCCCGGACTGAACAAGCTGCAGCAGAACCAGTTTGGCTTCACCATCGGCGGACCGATCAGGAAGGACAAGACGTTTTACTTCGCCAACTATGAGGGCCAGCGCCGGAATGAGAACCCGTTCTACAATTCCATCATTCTCGCAAACCTGGCGCAGATCAATCAGTTCAAGACGAACTTTGGTCTTCCTGTCGAACAGTTGAACGTGAACCGGAAGAGCGATTACGACAACTTCCTGCTCAAACTGGATCACTCCTTCAACGATCACGAATATTCTTTTGTCCGGTACTTTTTCAACGATGGCAGGCTGACGAATGTCTCCCCGCTGAACGATGGCTTTGACCTGCCCTCAGGGTTCAAAGACAACAATCTGCGCGACCAGTCTCTCGTGGGCAGCCTGACTTCCAACCTTACCTCCAACCTGGTGAATGAAGCGCGGTTCCAGTATGGCCACCGGACATTTGATTTTCCCACCGTCACCACGCAGCCGCACCTCGAGGTCCTGAATACGTTTACTGCCGGCGTGAACCGCGGCAATCCGGATTTCTACCGCGAGAGCCGCAGCGAAATCGTGGACAATGTCACCTGGCTGCACGGCAAAAACACGATCTCTTTCGGCGGCGATTTCAGCCACGTGAACACGCTGGAATCCTTCCCGCTGTTCTATCCCTTTGAAGCGGATTTCGGCTGCCTTTTTGCCGCGCAATGCCCGTTCAGCCTGGAAGCCGGCGCTCCGTCAGTCCTGTTCTTCGAGCGCTTTCAGGCGCCCAACTTTACTGAGCCGACATTTGATCCGGCGATTCTGCAGGGGCAGCGAATCCCTGCCAACATCCGCAACCAGGCGGAGGGCGAAATCGGCCACAACTACGGTGGTCTCTATATTCAGCATGCCTGGCGTCCGACCGGCAATTTCTCGATGAATTACGGCCTGCGTTACCAGTTCGAGACGTTTCCGTCGAACGTCCTCAATAACCCGACCAAACAATTCGATCCCCGGGCCGGATTTTCCTATCATCTGGGAACGAAGTACAACATTGTGATCCGCGGCGGCGCCGGGATCTTCCATGGAACCATTCCCATGCCACTGCTGGCATGCCAGGAACCATCCTGCGGCGGCACCACGGGCACATTCCCCGGACGTCCGAATGAAAACGCCTTGAACGCGACCACGCGGCTCTTCGCGTTCGCCAGCGCGCCGAATATCACCCAGATTGCGTTGGCGGACATGCTCACCGGAACGTATCCTGACGCGGCGCCGCTGGGCTTCTGCCCCGATGGGACCGTCGCCACCTGCGGATTCTTCGGCGACGCGGTGATCGCGCGGTTCGACAAAGACCACAAGGCGCCGTATGGAATCCAGACCAGCTTCGGTATTACCTTCCAACCGACGCCCGACTCGGTCCTGGACATCAGCGGACTTCGCACCAAGGGCGTGCATCTGGGAAGCTTCTTTAACGTGAACCAGCCCGATCCCAGCGGCCAGGTGCTGGTGCACAACTCGCAGGGGCAGACCGGCCTCAAGAACACGTATTTCGCAGCCCCAGGAATTCCCGGTTCACGCAGCGCCGCGCCCGGCTTCCCGACCCTGTACGCGGTCTATTTTGAAGCCGCATCCAGATGGAACTCCGAGTGGAACGGACTGCTGGTGGACTACAACAAACGGATGAGCCACCACTTCAGCGGCGGCATCAGCTACACGTGGTCTAAAGGAATCGACGATGGGCCCAACCCGAGTTTCGTTTTGATCCCCCAGGACAGTAATAATTTTCGTGCTGAACGGGCTATCTCGTCGGA
>JBLMYN010000436.1:0-4479 GCA_050258305.1 Actinomycetota bacterium | reverse complement strand
ACGAAACCGGGTACTCACACAGACTCGGCAGTCCCCGGAATCCGGAAAAATGAATCAGAGTCCCGTCAGGGACGGCACACCTGAAGCGCTTGTTAGCCAGCCCTCGAAGGCTTCCAGCGCTCTCTCACAGACCATCTTGTGCCGAACCTTCTTGTCCCGCACCCTGCGCCGGGTCTGCTCGTCCAACTGCGGCAGCAGATCAAACGTGATATTTGCCGGCTGAAAATTTTTAGCTTCGGCGTGGCAGAGATAATGCACCAGAGAACCCAGCGCCGTCTCTCGCGGGGGCGCGACGGCAGTGAATCCCTGCGCCATGCGGGCCGCGTGAATCCCCACCAGCATGCCCATGGCGATGGACTCGGTATAGCCTTCCACGCCTGAGATCTGACCGGCAAAAAACACGCTGGGATGCTGCTTCATATTCAGGAGTTCGGTCAGCAGCGACGGCGCGTTGATGTAGGTGTTGCGATGAATTTGCCCGTAGCGGAGAAACTTTGCATTCTCAAGACCGGGAATCAGCCGCAGCACGCGCGCCTGCTCGCCGAATTTGAGGTGGTTCTGGAACCCGACAAGATTGTAAGAGTCGGCGCGCAGGTTCTCCCGGCGCAGTTGCACCACGGCATACGGCCACTTGCCGGTTCGCGGATCGTCAAGTCCCACCGGCTTCATGGGCCCAAAGCGCAGGGTGTCGCGTCCGCGCCGCGCGATTTCTTCAATCGGCAGGCAGCCCTCAAAGTAATTCAGTTTTTCCCAGTCGTGGCCTTCCACGGATTGCGCTGCGATCAGCGCATCGTAAAAACGGTCATATTCGTCCTTGGTGAACGGGCAGTTGATATAGTCGGGGGTTCCTTTGCCGTATCGTGCGGCAAAGTACACGCGCGACTGGTCGATCGAGTCCGCCTCCACAATGGGGCTGATGGAATCGTAGAAGTAGAGATGATTGCTTCCCGAAAGCCGCGCAATCTCCTGGGACAGGGCGTCGGACGTCAACGGCCCTGTGGCAACAACGGTCAGGCCCTCACTTTCGTCAATCCGGGTGACCTCCTCGCGAACCACCTTGATCCGCGGCTCGGCTGAGATCGTGTCGGTCACACGCGCGGCAAACACGCCACGGTCTACGGCCAGCGCGTGTCCTGCGGGCACGGCCGTCTCCTGGGCAATTCTTATCAGCAGAGACCCGCAGCGGCGCATCTCCTCTTTCAGCAGCCAGGGAGCGGTATTCTCGCTTTCTGATTTCAGGGAGTTCGAACAGACCAGCTCGGCGAACTTGTCCGTCTGGTGCGCCGGCGTGGACCTCACGGGCCGCATTTCGCAGAGCTCGACCTCAACACCCAACCGGGAGCATTGCCAGGCGGCTTCGCATCCGGCCAGACCGGCGCCGATGATCCTGATTTTGGCGTTGCTCACTTGCGGCCCTTTACGTCTTCGATGCCGGCCAGGCGCGAGAGCGCGGGTTCCATCAGCCGCATGGTCTCCCACTCATCCATGATGGTCGCGCCGAGCGTGTCATAAAATTTCAGCGCCGGCTCGTTCCACTCCAGCACCTGCCAACGCATGCCGTAGCAATTCTCTTTCACCGCAATCTGCGCCAGCTTCTGCAGCAAGGCTCTCCCAATTCCTCTGCCGCGCATCTCCGGCAGGACGAACAGGTCCTCCAGATACAGGCCCGGCTTCCCCAACCAGGTTGAGTAGATGTAGTGGAAGAAGGCGAAGCCTGCAGGCGCGCCGTGCCATTCGGCAATCAGGCAGCGATACTTCGGCTCGGGGCCGAAGCCGTCCCGCAGCAGATCCTCTTCTGTTGCTGTCACTGCATTGGGCTCGCGTTCGTATTCGGCCAGCCGGCGTACGAAGTCAAGGATCAGAGAAACATCGGCGGGTACGGCTTTGCGAATCGATAGCATGAAAACCTTCTGCCGCTGATTTTCGCTGATGAACGCTGATAGACGCAATTCAGGAGAAGGTTGGGTTGACTCTTATCAGCGTCAATCTGCGTTCATCTGCGGCAGCGATCTCACGCGCTCGCCTTCAACGCTTGCGCAGCCCGGTCCTCATCGTCATAGTTGAACGGCATGAACAGCGGCGCCGGGGGCTGGTTCTCGCGCTCCCACGGAATGGTGCGCAGGATGCCTTCTTCAATAGAGATCGGCTCCCTGTAACCGAGTTCAGTACGGATGCGGGCAGAGGAAGCGACCAGATGCTGCTCGATCCTGCGAGGGTACAGGAGATGCTTGGGCGCTTTCTCCCGCGGCAATACGATGAACTCGCCCTTCCAGCCCACCGCGCCGGCAATTTTCTTTGCCCACTCCAACTCGGTGAAGCTCTCTTCTTCGCAGATGTTGTAAATCCGCTCTGCTGCTTTGTCTGAAGTCGCCGCCAACGCGATCGCGCAGCCCACGTTGTCGGCGAAGCCTCGCGGCGTGCGCCATGCAGCGATGTCATCCGCATACAAGATGAATGGGCGCCGGTCGTCCATTCTTTTCAGGACGTAATGGAAGCGGTGAATGTAATCTCCCGGCCCGTAAACCATGGGCAACCGCAAAATGGTGCCGGGAAGCTCGGGATTACTCAGGACTACCTTCTCCACGTCAATCTTTTCGTACTCGGTATCGAAATAGCGCAGGATACCTCTGAGGGTGCTCAGTTCTTCCGGTGTGTAGTGCGACCGCGAGCGCAGTTCTGATTCTTCCGTCAGCGGCAGCGGTTGCAGCGGTCCCGTTTCCGTGCCGCGAAGCAGGCCCATGGCACGGTAAACATCCATGCTGCTCAGCACCACCAGACGCCCGGTAATGCCGCGGAAAACGTCCATCAGCCGCTCTGCCTGAGGCCGCGAACCGGTGATAAAGTCCACTACCACGTCAAAGTTGCGCCGCTTGAACTCCTGTCTGAAATCAGTCATTTGATTATGATCGCCGAGTATCTCCGGGCAATCGAAAGGTGCAGGCGTCTTGCCGCGATGAAATATGGTGACCTGGTGCCCGGCTTCCTGCAGGTATCTGATGGTGGAAACGCCGGTGAATCCGGTGCCCCCGATGAGTAGAATTCTCATGGTGACCCTCCGACATGCAGATATGAGCAGACTGCTGTTCCAAAATCCCACAACTCAAAGTCCAGCCTGGTTGTTACCATTCAAAGGCGCTGCTCACTGCTGAGTGTACAATTTCTTCGCCGAGGCAAGCGAAATGGAACCCAAACGGCATCTGCTCTCCCGAATGGCCAAGCTTCTTGCGGCTGACGTGGCCCTCTATGCCGGTTCCCTGGCTCTGACCGCTGCTATTGGGGTAGCCGCTCTCGTAACAGTTGCTGGCTGGATAGCTTCCTTGGGGTCGCAGGCCGGGTCTTCAGACCTGTCGACCATCTGGCGCTCACTGTCGGGGTTGCAGCAGATTGAGGGTATGGCCGGAATCCTGCTGGCGACGCTGGCTCCTATATTTCTTGGTGCACGCGCCATAGCGCGGATCAGCGCCGCTCGCCTGCTCGGTCACCCGGTCCGTTACGCCGGCGTCGTGGCTGACATGGCGCTCTTCGTCCCTACAGCCCTGGCTTATAGCTTCATGATCGGACTTCCAACTTGCATCGCAGCAACATTTTTGTGGCTCCCCAGCGTTCTTGTGCTCGCGCTTTTCTCCCTGGTTATACCAGCCGGGCTCGTCGAAGCCGGGAGCATGTTTACGGCTCTGCGACGAGGTGTCCGGCTTGTTGATAAAGTCTACTGGCGTTGCTGTATTCTGGTGCTGGCGACAGCAGTCTTGCTTGTATTGATTGTGGTTCTTCGCCAAATGGCTTTTGCGAATCTCCACCACGAACCACACCCCATCCTGCTGGCCGTTATTGTTATCTATTTGCCGGGGCTGCCGTTGATCCTGGTAAGCAATATCTGTTTCACGCTGCTCTATTTCGAAGCCCGCTCTGCTGAAGCAGAGCCAGCACAACCCAACATTGCTGCCAGGGCGTGAAACAGCTCGTCAGCAACTCATTCAAATACTCGTCCAGTTACGGTGCCGGTGTGATTTCCGGAGAAGATTCAGCTTCCGTTTCGGTGCTTTCTGCTGTGGCTTCTGCCGCGCGGCGTTTCTTTTTGGGCGGCTCCGGAGGAGGAGGCGGCGGTTCGTGGGTTGGATCGTAGTAGAGGATTCGTCCGCAGGAACTGCAGGTAATCACCTGATCGTTGGTCTTCAGTTCCTCCCAAATTTGCGGACGCACAACCACATAGCAGGCCTGGCACTTGGCATCACGAGCCTCGGCGATGGCTGATTTCCGCTGCCGCATGACGCGGTCATAATGAGCAAGAGGGCTCTCTGAAACCTCGCTCCGCAGCGCCTTCTGCTGCTCGTTCAATCCGGCCAGCAGTTTCTCATCTTCGGCGGTGCGGGTGCGGGCGTCGGCCTTTTCCTTTTCAACTTCAGCGGCTTCGGCCTTGAGGTCGGCTTCAGCGGCTTTCAGGTTCTTCTCTTCGCCCTCAAGCGAAATCATCAGATCCAG
>JBLMYN010000435.1:0-4989 GCA_050258305.1 Actinomycetota bacterium | reverse complement strand
AAACAGCAATTAGCACATGGCAATTCGCCATTAGCCAGGCAAAGCAGCGACCGTCTGCTCATGGGGAGAAAATACGGGACTTCCTGGTTCGTATGTTCGTATTTAGTAGTTGGTAAACCTGGGCTTGGGTGACCCAGACAAAATCCTGGGTCACCCAGTGGAAAACTCTGGGTGACCCAGTGGAAATCTCGGCGTGACCCAAGGGTCGGGGCTGGGTCGATTTGGTGTAAGCGCGTTTGTTTGCAACAAAGCAGTCAAAAAAGGGGGGGCGGGGGGGCGGACATCGCACCACATTAAGAAATCCTTAGAAACTTTGCCACAAAGTCCTTATACTCTGCACTAATCTTCAGTAGCCGGGGCTAAGGAGCGTTGCGGTCGATTGTTCGTAGAGCGCAACTCGGGGAGTGCCTGGATGAAAGTGGCAATTTTTGGCGCCGGACCCGCAGGTCTGGCCACCGGTATTGGCTTGCGTTCCCAGGGCCACGAGTGCCGGATTTATGAAAGAAGCGGCCAGGCCCATGATGCCGGCATGGGATTCATCCTGATGCCCGAAGCGATTTCCGGCCTGGAAGACCTGGGCGTACAGTTGCGGGCAGACTGGAGCGGCATCCGCCTGAACCAGTATCTTTGCCGCGACTCTCGGGGGGAAATCCTCGCCCGGCAGGCCCTGCCTTCAGGAACGCGCAGCTTTCGCCGCAGTGACCTGGTTGCCGCCATGGTCGCCGTATTGAACGGCAGTGAGCCCATCAACTTTGGAGCCGAGTTGGAGCGCCTTGAATTCGACGAGCGGGAGCTGGTGAAGGCTGCTTTTTTGAGTTCCGGCCCGGGCATCCATGCCGACCTTTATGTGGCTGCGGACGGCAGCAGGTCAAAGGCGAGGGCCGCGATATTCCCCGACTGGCGCCAACGGTCAGCCCGGGTTGCCGAAGTCGTGGGATTGGTCCGTTGTCCTGACGCGATCGACTGGTCGGGTGAGAACTTCAACAAGTTTCACGCCGACGCGGGCGGGCTGGCGCTGGGCATTGTGCCGGTAGATCGCAATCATGTGGTCTGGTTCCTGCAGTTTGATGTGCAACGCTTCCATTTGCCGGATGAAACCGGCGAAGCGCTTGTGGCCTTCGTAGAAGGCCTGGTTGGGAAATGGGCGGAGCCGGTGCCGCATTTGCTCGCGCATACAGATTATTCCCGCGTGTATCTCTGGCAGCCCATTGATGCTGATCCGGCTCCTCGTTTCTCCTGCGGCAATCTGGTTCTGGTGGGTGATGCGGCGCATCCCATGCTGCCGTTTACCAGCCGCGGAGTTTCCTCCGCCATCGCTGATGTAGTGGAACTCACAGGCGTCCTCAAATCCGGCGCGAATCTCGGCCAGGCCCTGGCTGCCTATTCCGCGCAGCGGCGCCGTGATTGCGCGCCGTACATCGAAAAAGGGCGGGAGTTGACCAGAAAATTTCTGTCGCCTCTCCGGCGTGAAAATATGACGGTGCCGCTGGCGATCTAAAGCAGGCGAGTCCTACCCCGCGGTTGCCGTCTGCGCGCTGCGCATGATTTTTTGAACGTTGTCCGGGGAGAAGAACTCCTCCACCGGCACGCTGTGGGAAAGCACGCCAAAAAACCGGCTCTTCTGTTCGGGATTGTTCTGTAGCGCGAAAAGCAGTTGCGCCAATTCCGCGGGCGGCGGTTCCAGGGCGGCCAGTTGAGTGGTCATCTCAAAATAAGCTATTTCTGCCTGGTTGCGTTTTTCCTCGTAGCCTTTGAGCGCTTCTTCAAGCTGTTGGCGTCCGCTGAAGCCTGAGTCGATGGCTTCCGCCAGCCATTCCGCGCTGCGCATGGCATCAGTGATTCCGGAAGCGGTGCAGGGATCTTTCTGATAGCCGGCATCTCCCACAAGGGCCCATCCCGGGCCGTAAGGACGGCGCAGGTGATAGGGAATTACTCCTCCGGTAAAGCGGGACTCGCGGCGTCCGGCGCGCATGCGCTCAGCCAATTCAGGCGCATACTGCTCGATGGTTTCGCGGTGATGGCGTTCAATATCGTGGCGCAGCTCGGCTATCTCACGCACGGGGAAAGCCACGCCGATCAGGGTGAGATTGTCATTCGTGTTATAGGCAAATATCACGCGATGCGGCCGCAGCCACAGGTGCCAGCCCTTCATGGGCACACCACTCCAGTAGGCGTACCACGAGCCTTCCAGCCCCGGCTGGCTTCTGGACTCCGGCGCTTTCACCTGGCTGGCCACCACGGAGAACATGCCATCGGCGCCAATTACAATGCGCGCCTTTTCCTCCATGCTCGCGCCTTTGCACCGTCCGCGGATCCCGGTCACGCGGTCACCATCCCAGAGCAGATCCTGTACAGAGAACCCCTCGCGCAGTTCCACGCCCGACTCGACTGCGGCTTTGGCCAGCAGCGGATCGAGCACGATGCGGCGCGGCGCAAACGCGGTGTTTACGCCGTCACAGGGCGGGACCGGCCCGGTCAGAGAGAAGGCGCCATAGTCGAAGTAGTCATGCGTGATCGGAGGACAGCCTGTGGCAGCCAGCCTTTCCAGGAGTCCCATCCGTTTCAGCACGGCAGATCCGGCCTGATGCATGAAATGATTGGAGAAAGCCATGTCGCTGGGAAACGTAGTGCGGTCTACCATCAGGACTTTGTAGCCCTTGCGGGCCAGCAGGAGGGCGGTGGGCGAACCCGCGCATCGGGCCCCCACGACTATGGCGTCATACATTAGAGTTTCCTCACGGCGAAGCATACAACTTTCCCGCACCGCCACATCGACTTTTTTTGCGGCTTTCAAGGGGGTCAAAACCGCCGTATGCCTTAAATATTGAGGCAGCCGGCTGAATGTTCACGTCACTTCCGCCGCCAGGTCCGGAAATGCTCTAGAATGCCTCGGCACGATCCAAAGTGAGGGAAATGATGGCCAGCGTTTATCGCTCGAGCGTTGTGGATGCGCCCGTTGCCGCAGTCTGGGATTACATTCGCGATTTCAACGGTTTGCCCAAGTGGTTTCCCGGGGTCACTGACAGCCGCCTGGAGGGCAATATTCCGGGCGGTCATTCCGGCTGCATCCGCAACTTCGGCCTGCCGGACGGTTCGCGCATGCGCGAGGAAATGCTCGAGTTTTCTGACCAGCACCACTTTTGCGCCTACCGGATGCTTGAAGGCGCCGTTCCCATGTCACGGTATCAGGCCCGGGTGCGACTGGTCTCCGTTACCGATGGCGACCGCACCTTCGCCGAGATGACCGGCGACTTCGACTGCGCTCCCGGGCAGGAAAACGAGGTGGCAGCCTTCCTGGGCAATATCTACCAGGGGGCGTTCGATGCCCTGAAGAAACACTTTAACAAGGCGCAATAACGGCAGCGATGAGCGAGTCTTTTTTCTCTGATAACGCTGTTCCCCTTGACCTGCTTCGCGAGCGGGCGTTCAACCTGCGCTGGGCTCAGCAGCCCGCCGGCGTGATTCCCCTCACCGCAGCCGACCCAGACTTTCCCGTTTGTCCGGCTATTCAGGAGCAGCTCATACGCTTTGTGCGCGACGGCGTGATGAGTTATGTTCCGCCGCAGGGGCTGCCCGGCTTTCGTCAAAGTGTTGCGGAATGGATGCGGACTACACGCGGAATCGGCTGCACGGAAGAATCGGTCTTCGCCACTGACAGCGCGGCTTCAGGAATGGCGGTGATCGCGCGCGCCAGCCTGCAGCCCGGGGATGAGGCGCTGATTCCCGCACCGGTGGATTTTCTGCTGCAGCATACGGTCGAGCGGGCCGGAGGAGTTGCCGTGCGGATTCCTGTGGACCGCGCCACCAGCGGGGAAGAGTTCATTGCGCGGATGGAATCCGCGTTGACGCCGCGTACACGAATGCTCTGGCTGTGCAATCCGCATAATCCGCTGGGCGTGGTTTACAGCCTCGACTGGCTGCGCAAAGTGGCTGATTGGGCGGTACGCCGTCGCCTGCGCATTGTTTCCGACGAGATCTGGTCAGACATCGTTTATCCCCCGCATCAGCATGTGGCCGTGGCGTCGCTCTCCCCGGAGATTGCACGCAACACCGTCACGGTCTACGGCTTCTCCAAGAATTTTGCCCTCGCGGGACTGCGCGTGGGCTGCCTGATCTGTACTGATCCCGGCTGGCACCAGGCGTTGGTTGCCGCCTCCGATGCAGAGAGCACAGTTTACGGCGTTTCCGTTCTTTCGCAGGTCGCTGCCATGGCTGCCCTGAATGGAGGCAGGGAATGGCTGGCGGAATTCATCCAGCATCTGCAGGCGCAGCGCGGCTATGTGATTGAGAGGCTCAGGGAGTGGCCCGGGGTCGGAATCGAGCCGCCGCAGGGGACGTACGTTGTCTTCCCGGACGTCCGCAGCCTTGCCGGAAATAAGGATTCGGCGGCCGCATTCTGCGATCTCCTGCGCGACAAGGCCCGCGTGGCGCTGGTTCCGGGCCTGCCGCGCTGGTTCGGTCCCGGATCAGAAGGGCATGTGAGGATCTGCTTTGCCACGTCACGCGCCATCCTGAAAGAGGCTTTTGACCGGATGGAAGTGGTGGTGAAAGGCATCACTGCAGCACGATAAGCGCGGGCCGGATTGAGGAAAGGCCGTGGCCCGGGCTTCCCGCTGTTCCTGTCCTTCAGAATAGCGGCGGGCGCCCATGGCAGGCCGGTTTGTTGCCGGAGAATGATCCTATCTGGCCTGCTTCAATGTCTTCTCAGACCAGTCATCCAGCACGCGCTTCAACTGCTTGAGCGCGGCGGCATCGGTATAAACCATGTGACCGCCGTTAAAGTAGGCGAAGGTCAGGTTCTTGCGATAGTCGGCATTGAGCCGAAGATGCTGGAAAGTATAAGCGCTGGCGTAAAACGGGGTAGCCAGGTCGTACATGCCTTCCATCACCAGCACCTTTAGATATTTGTCTTTGGCCATGGCCGATTGCAGGTTCGTGGCGGTTTGCGGATAGCCTCCGATCCCGGCGCTAAAATCCATGGCAGTACCC
>JBLMYN010000434.1:0-2882 GCA_050258305.1 Actinomycetota bacterium | reverse complement strand
CCGGAAAAATGATCCGGATCACTTCGACTCCAGAACTGCTAAACTTCCCTTGTTATGGCTTTTCCAGTCACACGCCTTCGCCGACTGCGCCAGTCTGAGTCCCTGCGTTCGCTGGTGCGTGAAACGCATCTTGAGCCTTCAAACTTCATCTATCCGCTGTTTGTCTGTCCCGGGGAACGGGTGCGCAAAGAGATCAGTTCCATGCCCGGCGTGTTCAACCTCTCAATCGACGAAGCGGTGAAAGAGGCGCGCGAAGCAAAGTCGCTCGGGCTGGGCGGCATCATCCTGTTTGGCCTGCCGGAGAAGAAGGACGAAGTCGCCACCGGGGCGTGGGCGGAGGACGGAATCGTGCAGCGAGCCACGCGGGCGATCAAGCAGGAAGTGCGCGACCTGAATGTAATCGGCGACGTCTGCCTGTGCGAATACATGTCGCACGGCCACTGCGGGATCGTGAAGCACAGGAAGTCAGGCGGGAAGACGCCCCGCGTCATGGTGGTTGCGCGGGAAAACATTTCCGCCGCGGCCACGAAGGTCGCCGAAACCTCGGTCGCCGCAGAATACGAAATTGAAAATGACGCCACTCTCGACATCCTGGCCAAGACCGCCGTCTCCCAGGCCGAAGCCGGCATCGACATCATTGCCCCGTCCGACATGATGGACGGCCGCGTGGCTGCAATCCGCAAAGGCCTGGACGAGGCCGGGTTCACCAACACGCCCATCCTTTCTTACGCCGCCAAGTTCGCGTCCGGCTTCTATGGCCCGTTCCGCGAGGCCGCCGATTCCGCGCCCCAATTCGGCGATCGCCGCTCCTACCAGATGGATGGCGCCAATCTGCGCGAAGCCATGCGTGAGATCGAGCAGGACATTGAGGAAGGCGCGGACATGATCATGGTCAAGCCCGCCATGCCGTATCTCGACGTGATCAACGAGGCGCGACACCGCTTTGACCTGCCCATCGCCGCCTACCAGGTCTCAGGCGAGTACGCCATGCTGCAGGCTGCCGTCCGCAATGGCTGGCTGGACCGGGACCGCGTAATGCTGGAATCGCTGCAGTCGATCAAGCGCGCGGGCGCAAGCATGATGCTCACCTATTTTGCCAAGGACGCTGCAAAGCTTCTGTCGTAAGAGCGTGTGGTGTTCGGGCTCGCGCTCGAATGAAGACACTCAGAGAAGAAAGTTGTGGCTGGGTTCGCGCTTAACTCCGTGCTCCGGGCGCCTCTTCTGAGGCGCAATTCACAGAGCCCACCCGGCGCGAGACAACTCGAACGTAAGTAGCTGCTTCCTAACGTGCGTAGCCGCTGTTGCTCGTTTCCCGGGTGGTCCCCAATGCCGTGCACGGTTTTCTCAACCCTCACGGTTTACCTGCCTGCACGGCTGGGGATTTCACACCGGGGACTTCATTTACGTGCCTGTTGTCGCCGGCTGCGACTGCAGCGATCATCCGCTTTGTCGAAGGGCCGCCGGCGGGAGAACGAGTTGCATTCTGAAGCCATCCCGTGTTCCTTCGTACGTGTCTAACCCGTTAACTACACAATTCGCTGTGCAATAGCGGCAGCAAACGGTTTTTGTAGATGGCAACTACTCAGACGAATGTTATTCCTCGCGCGACAGTCGATCGCAGTGCAATCGCCCGCCGCATCTCCGAGATGGGCGAGTGGTTCCACAACATTGATCTCCATGGCGTGCCCACGGCGCCGGAACACTTTCTGGGAGACTTTCCCCGCGTCAAGTGGAAGGACATAGCCCCCGCTGTGCCTTCTGATCTGGCGGGCGCCTCAGTGCTCGACATCGGCTGCAACGCGGGCTATTACTCCGTGGAACTCAAGAAGCGCGGGGCCGGCCGCGTGCTCGGCGTTGACGTGGATGACCGCTACCTTGCTCAGGCCCGCTTTGTGGCTGAAATTCTTGGGCTGGATACCGAGTTCGCCAAGTGCTCCGTCTACGATGTGGACGAGATCCCGGGCGAATTTGATTACGTCCTTTTTATGGGCGTCTTCTATCACCTGCGCTATCCCCTGTACGCGCTGGACAAAGTAATCAAGAAAGTCAAAGGCCGGCTCGTCTTTCAGACCATGATTCGCGGCTCTCTGACCAGCCCCGAACTGAAAGACGATTACCACTTCTGGAACAAGGAAGTTTTTGAGGCTCCGGATTTCCCGCTCATGTACTTCATAGAGAAGAGCTACGCCGGTGATCCCACCAACTGGTGGATACCCAATCATGGGGCCATGGAGGCCATGCTGCGCAGCTCCGGCCTTGAAATTGAATCTCATCCCGAACCGGAGACATGGATCTGCCGTCCTGCAACGGTCATGAAGGGAAACAAGTACATTCTTGATCACGAACTCGCAGGTACGCTGTAGGTCCGCCCGGCTTTCTGCCAAAAGGTGCTCAATCAATGGTTGAAGCAGTCATGCTGTGGAACGAACCGAATAACCTGTCCCACTGGGATTTCAAGCTGGATCCCGATTGGAAGATGTTTGCTGAAATGATCATTACGGCCAGCAAAGCCATCCGCAGGGAATGCCCGGGGCTGCCGATCGCTCTAGGCGGCATTTCTCCCATCGATCCTCACTTCATTGAGCTGATGGCAGCGCACGGCGTGCTTGATGCGGTAGACATCGTGGCTGTACACGGATTCCCGCTGGACTGGAACCACTGGAAGATCCATGACTGGCCCAGGAAGATCGATGAGATTCGCGCGGTCACCGGCAAGCCGGTGTGGGTTTCTGAAGCCGGCGTGTCATCCTTCGGCGCGGAAGAGGTGCAGGTTTTCGGGATCAAGCGTACCGCAGAGCTGCTGCTGCCGCTGGTCGAGCGCGTGCACTGGTACAGCCTGTTTGATCTCCCGGCCACGTGGACTGCCACGACGCGGCACAAGG